>JAHJAQ010000116.1 GCA_018813975.1 Microcaldota archaeon | reverse complement strand
TGTTGGATAATGGAATAATCGCACCAATAATAATGACTGCGAGTATAATGCCCCCGCCAATGATTAACAAGTATTCTAGGCTTCCCTGTGCTTTCATGAACAAAAAAAGAATATTGGAATATTTATGCTTTTCCACCCCTTTTTTTGAAAAAAACAGGTTAAATCGCTTTAATCAGGGGTTTTATCGGAAACGAGCTTTAAAACCGTTTTTAAAACGATTTTGTGACTTTTTTTAGTTTGGTGTGTATGCGATTATTTTCTGTTATTGGAGAAGCAGTTCAAACCATTCAGTCGAATGAAAGTCAGCGCAAGCGATTGGCAGAGCAGCTTGTTTTTTTGCGCGAACAGGGTTTGAAAGAATTGAATTCCACGGAAGCTCCGGAAAACCAGTTTATTATTCCCATTCAGCCAAGTGCGTTGAATTGTCGGGTTTGCGGGGGGGATTCTGGTTTTGTGTCCAAATCCTTGCATTCTATTGACTTGGTTTTGGTTCGAACGGTTGGTGTTTTGTTTGAATACCAAAATGGAATTGTAACCAAAACCAAGTATTGGCCGAATTTTTTTGATTTTCCCCAACCATTTCTTTCCAATCATGCATTGGATTTGGATGAATTAAACACTTCAAAATCTTTGTTGCGGTTAAAAGAAGAGATTAAAATGGCCAAGCAAATGATTGAAAGTGAGAAGCCGGATTTTTGTTTGCTGGATGGAAGTTTGGTTCCTCAATACATGGACAAGCCCCGAAAAGATTCTAAGCTTGCAGAGGAGTATCATGGATTATTGGATTTGTTTTTGGAATTATACCAAACCGCAGAACAAAACAATACTGAGTTGGTGGGGTGTGTAGAGGATAGCAGGGGTTCGCGGTTTCAAAGCATTCTGGGAGAAACCATTCTGCCTTTTTTTAAAAAACAAAAACCCCTTGGCCTGGATTTTATATTGGATTCTGTTTTATTGGATCACGTACTGCAAAAAAACGAACGAAGCTTTGCTTTTCCGTACACTAAGAGCATTAAGGATCACGCAATTTTACAAGATTTTGGTTTGGATTGGGGCAATCGACTTTTTGCATGTTATTTAAAGCCTAGCGAACTAGATCGCCCCTTAAGAATCGAGTTTTTGCATTCGCCAAAAAAGGGTTCTTTAACAGAGCACACCAATTGCATTGCTTCTACGATTGGTGCGTTGAGTGGTTTGCACCGCGAATACGCGTATCCTTCTGTTTTGATTGAAGCGGATTTAAGAGCCCACTTAAAACCGGAAGAAATTGATGTGGTTTTTAATAAAATCTGTGACCAATTAAGTAAAAGAGTTCGAATGCAATTAAGGAGAAACTCGCGACCGTTTTAGGTGAAAAAATGTTTGTACGACCGCCCGTAAGAATTGACAAGGGTTTTTTTATTTCTTCCAAACCCCATACAGAATCAGATGTGGAAGAAATTAAACGTTTGGGAATTAAAAAAGTTATTTGGTTTGGGGCGCCAGTAGGGCCAGATTTTATTTCTGATACTGTTTCTGCTGAAAAGGAATTGCTTTCACGCCATGGAATTAGGTTGGAATTTGTTCCTTATCCAAAGAAGTTTTCTATTTTAAATTATACCAACGCTTTTTTAAGTACTTTAAGGAAAATTCGTGGCCCTTGTTTGGTACATTGCGTTGCCGGGGGTAGTGCCCCTGATGTGGCAATAGCGTATTGGGTTGCTCGCGGTTTTTCTCCTTCTAAAGCACTTGTCAAAGTAAATAAAAAGCTTCAAGAGGCTGGTTTAGAGCCTTATGTGTTATTGCCCAAGGGGAAAAAGGTTTTCCCAGAGCTTCAAAAAAAATTTGGAAAACAACGAGTACGGAGAGTCTCTCATAAAATTGTTTCTCCGCCCGTTGATCGAAGACTTGTTTCGAAAGCGGGTAGACCAAATCCCAAGACACTTGTTAGGAGAAGATTGTTATGAAAAAAGAAAAAGACGAGTTTGTTAAAGTGTGTCCGCGTTGTCATTCCACGAGTGTAACTATGACGGATCGTCCGGCTTTGGCCGCTTATAGGGAATTTTATTATCGTTGTCGCAAGTGTGGTTTGGAACAAAAATTGTTCCCCGAGTTTACGATTTCAGCATTGGAAAAAATAGCAAAGCAAAAACAAAAAGAGGAAAAAAAGCATGGAAAAAACTGATATTGGAACCGTGGTTAGTTCTTTGAATGGTCCTTCGCCTATTGAATTAGAGTTTGTGGTAAACCACGGAAACGTGCATCGGGGCCAGTTCGTGGAATTGGATTATTCTGAGGGAACCATGGTTTGCATGGTAACTAATGTTATCAAAACCAATCGTTATTTTGAAAGGGCAGAAGCGGTAAAAGAATTTGAGGCTTCCGGAAGAAAATTGTTTGAACAATTCCCTACTAATGAATGGGAATATTTGCTGGCCAAAACCAGGCCTCTTGGCATTTACCATGAAAAGAAATTAAAGCGCCCTAGCTTTCCCCCTTCTCCCGGCACCAAAGTTAGAATTGCTTCTAATGAAATTTTAAAAGATTTTTTGGGGTTTGAGGAAAATGGATTGCATTGGGGGGCATTAGAATATCATGATTTGCCCGTTAAATTGAATTTAACGAATTTGTTGAAAAAACACATAGCGATTCTTGCTCAAAGTGGAGCGGGGAAGTGCACAAGTCCTTTTGAGAGGGTTTGGTTGGCTGATGGAAGTGAAATTCCGATTGGAATCCTTGTGGATGAGCAGATTGCAAGGGGATTTGTAGTGGATAATGGTGTGCAAATCTCGTTTCCTGGGAAAAAAAAGCCAATTGTTTTTTCGCTTGCCGTGGATGGAACAATTAAACCTGCAAAAGTGTTGGCGTTTATGCGACGCAAAGCCCCGAAAAAAATGCTTTGCGTACAGTTTCGCTCGGGAAGAAAGATAGATGTTTCATTTAATCACCAAGTTCCTGTTTTGAAGGGTTTGGATTGGGAGTGGATTCCAGCAGAACTGTTGAAACGTGGTGATGTTGGAATAGTTCCAAAACCGAATCCAACTGGTTTTTTACAGTTTATAAATTTTGTACCTTTGTGGAAGGATTCTTCTCGGGTATTGGTACGGGATACTGCAGTACTGGCAAAATTAGGTGAAAGGGCAGCAGAAAAAGAATTTTCAGTTAATTCGCTTGCAAAATCGCTTAAGACGGATTCCAATAATGTCCGGCGTTGGCTGAATCATTGTATTCCTATGAAGCGTCTTTCACAAATTTGTTCTATTTTGGGGTTGGATGTTGCCTCTCTTTATCCAATGATTTCGTTTCTCCATACCCGCACTAGCAGGATTCCCGCTCGAGTGGAAGTGACCCCTGCTTTGGCTAAGCTTTGGGCGTATTGGCTCGCCGAGGGCCATAATGCAGTTCAGCATGTCCAGTTTTCCAATGAAAATCCCGTTATTCAGAAGGAATATATTGAATTGATGTCCAAGTGTTTTTCAATCCACGCGCGAAAAAGTCGTCGGAAAGGAGAAATTCTTTTTTCCAATTCGCTGCTTGCAAGTTCTTTGAAAAAAATGGGTTTTACAAATTCTAGTTGGACTAAATGGGTTCCCCAACAAATCCTAAAGAGTGATAAAAAAACCATTGCAGCTTTTTTGAGCACATTCATTGATTGTGATGGTCATGTGAATGCCACAAAGTCCGAAATTGAAATTACACTGGCTAGCCGTTCCTTGATTGATGCCTTGGAAACAATGTTTTTTCGCTTTTCTGTGGTTCCATTTTTAAAGCAAAAAAAAGTAAAAGAAAAAACCTATACGCGTCTGCTTGTGAGAGGAAGTAAAAACTTTTGTTTATTATCCCGACTAGAATTTAAGATTGGACACAAGCAAGAGAGATTTTTGCAATGGCAAAAACTGGTTTCAAATACGAATGTAGATGTGGTTCCGAACATCGGTTTTGAGTTGAAGCACGTTTTTGAATTATTGAATCTTTCATATCAAAATCGAGCAGTTTCCAATATTTCGCGTTGCATAAATGGCAAGGACAACTTGTCTCGAGAATCACTTTTTCGATTGTGTGCTGAATTTGAAAATCGCGTTGTGCAAATTGAGCGAATAGTGCGCGAAGTGGAAATGTTTTTTAGTTCTTTGCCGGTGCGCACAGAAACAGAGGCAAAGCGTTTGTTACAAGAACAGTATTCTAATGGAAATACATTTGTTTCTATGGCATCCAATGCGTGTGTTTCTTCGGCCACACTACGTCGCGTGGTACGGGGACTGACAAACCCAACCAATTCAACGATTTCTTTGGCAGCGAATCTTTCCCGCGAAAACGAGTTTTCTAAGGTGGAAGAACTCTTGGCTCAAAAACCATGGTTTAAAATTAAGGCTTGGCGTGAAGACTTAGGCTTTGAGCTAAAGGGATTGTGCAAAAAGAGCGGTCGGTATAAGAATGCCTTATATGGTTATGTCACGGGTCATGGAGTCCCGCCCTATTCTGTTCTGTATCGCATGACCAAGGAACTAAATCAAAACGCGAATCAATTGCGCGCAAATGCAACAATTGCCAAGAGATTAGTCAAAAAAATGAAAAACTTGGTTAGTGCTCCTTTATTTTTTGATCCAATCACCCAGATTGAAATACGAAATCCTTCGTATGAATTTGTTTATGATTTGTCTACCTCAAGCCAAAACTTTGTGGCAAACAAAATTGTTATCCACAATAGTGTTTCAGTCAAATCTTTAATCGAAGAAGTATTGAATAGAAAAACAGAGCAAGGCAGAATCGGGATTATTGTGATGGATGCGCATGGAGAATACACTAATTTTGCAGTGGCCAATCCTAAAAATGCTAAAGACTTTTCTTCTAAAACAGTGGTTGTGAATGCAAGAGACATTCGAATTGGCGTGCCCAAACTAAACGTTCCGCTGATTTCAAGTATTGTGGCTGGTTTGTCCAATCCGCAAAAAAGAGTATTACAGCGCATTTTGCACAAGCTTTACGCGGAAATGAAAGCGGGAATGGGGCCGTTTGATTTTGCGACTGTTAAAAAAGCGATTAGCGAGGATTCTGAAGTCAAAGGAGAAACCCAAACCATTCTTTCCAGTTGGCTTTCGATTTTAGAGGATTTGCATTTGTTTGCTAAAACCGATAATCCATCCATTTCTGATCTGCTAAAACCAGGGCAATTAACCGTGATTGATTTCTCCGATATTATTGATGCGAGAAAAAAACAAGTAGTGGTTTCTCATATTGCCAATACTTTGTTCAAAGAGCGAAGAATTGGAAGGCTTTGCCCTTTCTTATTGGTGATAGAGGAAGCGCATCAATTCGCGGCTGAACGCACGCGAGAAGAAAACGCGATTTCCAGGAGAATTATTGAAACAATTTCTCG
>JAHJAQ010000115.1 GCA_018813975.1 Microcaldota archaeon | reverse complement strand
TCAAAAAGCGTACAAAAAAAGGGGTAATTCGGCCTCAAGAGTCTCTTTTTCGAAGCCCAAATATTTAAAACCTACAAATTCTATTATAAAACATAAATAATGACTAATATTATAGGGGATTTGATTGAGTTTTTTGGATAACATCAAAGACCTGTACTATGGCCTAGAAGACGGCTATTACCATTTCTTGGATAACATCCAAGACCATATTCCAGTCTATAAAGTAGTTGACCCCATTGACAAGGTATTTCCTTCTTTTGCCTTGTTGCTTATTATTGTACTTATAATAGGGTTTTTGATTTTTACGAACCTAATAGCGATTCCAGCAACCGTTACCTTAACGGCTTCTTTTTCCGATGACGTGGGGAATCCCATTCCACAGCTTCCAGTACAACTGGTGACGGGAACACAAACCATAGATAAAGCAACCGATGTAACGGGAAATATTTCTTTTGAGGTGCCAAGCAATTCAAATGTACAAGTTTTGGTTAGCTTGGATGGTTTTGGCGAAATAGACGAAACCATTTTGATTGGAGAAGGGGATGTGCATGAAACATTTGTACTAACCGCGTTACAACTTCCCAAAATAAAAAACATTCAATTTGTGGATGCCAGTAATTTTCCCATTCACCAAAAAATAACCTTGAGTGTTTCGTGTGCGCAGCCCGGAATTGAAGTAGCACAGGATACAGTAGAAACAGATTCGGATGGAAAAATTACCTTAGCAGAACCAGTAGGTTGCGGGGCACTAACCGTAACGGTTTTAGGGCCTAGTGAATTCCAAAGCAATTCGTATGTACTACAGCACCCGAGTAATATTTTTCAATTACAAGCAATAGATATTCCGCCTCCACCACCACCGAATGTATTGCCATTGCGTGTGCGCATTGAAAGCGAACAAGGAACCTTGTTAACGGATTTGTTTTTTGAGGTTTCACTCTATAAGGGAGAAGTATTCCAACTCAAAAAAACCACTATGAATGGAACAGTTCGATTTGATGACTTAGAACCAGGCGTATATCGTGTAACAGTTCAAGATCCAGAAGGAGCGTATGCCGGACCGGGCGTTGAAAACATTGTAGTGAATTCGAATTCGCCTCAAAACCCAATTGCAATTACCCTCACTGAACAACTACAAATCCAAATCAGTGTATTGATTGTAGAGGCGACAACCAATCAACCTATTTCAGGCGCTACTATTGTGATTCGAGATGCAGAAACCATACAAGAGTTAAACAGGCAAGCCATGGGAGATGATGGAGAAGCAGTTTCTTTTTCATGGGTACAAAATATTGACTTGAAAATAGAAGCCATGGCAGAAAGATATGTTTCGAAAAGCATTGAAACCAGTCAAAACAGTGGAATGATTATAATTGAATTAGATGAAATTACGCCCGCGAACAGTGCTACAGTAAGGGTTCAAGTAGTGGATGCTGTGGGAGATGTTGTTCCCAATGCCCAAGTTTTTTTGCGTTATGAAGATTCGCAAGCCATTGCACCATACCCGCCCCAAATAAGTGATTTGAATGGAACAGTAGAATTTACGGGAGTACAAGAAAGCGAATTGTTTGCGTACGCAGAAAAATATCCGGCAGCTGGTTCGAGTGCATCCCAAGAAATTGTGGTGGGAGAAAAATACGAGTTAGAGGTGTTATTGGCTATTGGAAGCATGGAACTAACGATTAATGCATGGAATGAAAACAATGAACTCATTCCCGATTCTACCGCTGAAATTTGGGATGCTGAAAACAATTTTTTAGGATCCTATCCATTGGGAAATGGCAGCACCATTATTCCCATAAAAGCGGATAAACGAATCTATGTAGTGGTAAAAAACTCCGAATACTTTGCGTATCAAACCGAAACATTCCAATTATACAAAGACAATCCCATTACAATTGATGCTATTTTGCCTTCTCGATTATTAGGGGGAGGACCGAAAGCGGTTTTTATGGGTGTTTTTGACCAACAAAACAATCCTGTTCAAAGCATGCAAGCAGGCGGCACGTATTATATGCGCATGCAATTGCGCATTCCAGAAGGAACCAATTACACTAATGCAGGCATTCATTTTAGAGTAGGGGCGAGCAATACCATTGAAAATGATAACATTCGCATTATTCGCGTGAACGTGGGAAACGCTTCTCTTCTAAAAGGATCTACTTTTAATGCGCCACTAGGACAAGTAATAGATTTAGATCCCAGCAACCTCACAACAGGAGACGCCAAATGGGCAGAATTTTCTTGGTTAAATCCAAAACCACAGGCGTATAATGCGGTTATTGAAGTGCACGTAAAAAAAGAAACCATTATGAATACTCCCATTCCGTTTTATTATCGAGCGTGGTCGATTCAGCCCACGGGAGGAGTGCTACGCGATCCAGTGGATGAAGAATTGGGAAATGGATTTGAAACCAGTTCCAAACACGGATTGTATGCTAATGCACATGCCGTGGTATCTTATTTTGAAGGACAAGATGCGGAATGCATTAACAATTTTTGTTTTTCCAATTTGCGGGTGTTTGACCAAACCGAAGGATTATACTTACTGAACACATTTGGTTTGCCGTATGAAACGCGCATTAACCAGCCGTATCAGTTGAGTTTTATTCTAACCAATAATTCGGTTGCAAACTATGAAAACGCATTATTGAGTATTCGCGCTTTGTTTGATAGCAAACAAGACAACCAACTAAAGTTTACAGGATATTCGATTACCAATGCAAGCCAACACACTATTGAAAGCACTAATCCGCCAAACTCTGAGATTGTAAATATTGATGTGGGAGAATTCAAAACCAATACTGGCGTGAGTGGTTGGATTGATTTTGATCCTACTGCATTAAATCCCACAAGTATTGAAATTCAATTAGTATACAATGGCGAAATCGTAGTTACTAAAATCATTGATTTTGAAACCTTGTCCGACCAGGAAATGAAAATCGATTTCCAACCAGCAATAGTACCGGCCTTTACCCCAACCCTTACAAACGCTCACATTACTTTGAATGATCCGGAAAGCGAAGATCATGAAATGGATTTGGAAGATGTATTGGTCACGCTTACGATTGAAGCCACGGACCATTCTAAAACCAAACAACAACAAACCACGAATAGCATTGGTTTTGTAGAATTTGATTTATCCTCTTTAGCCCCTAATACCAAACTAAAGATAGAAGCAGAAAAACCCAATTATTTTGCAGAGCCCTTTAAAACTCATGTGGATGGCAATGTACTGGAATTTGATCCAGAAGAACTGGAATCCAATCTAAAAACCAGTGTAAAAACCGAGGAATTGCTTTCCATTAATGTTATCAACAAGATTGGATTGGATTTAACAATTAGTGATATTCAATTGGTGGGAAATTTTACAGCAGCATTAGATCAGACTCGCATTAACAATTACTTGCAACAATTAATTGGGCATACGTTTAGGGCGGATGATGATGAGGTTATTGGCATTTTACAAACCGCATTAAACCAAAGTTATCCGATTTTCCAGCACGAACGCTTTGAAGCAAGCTTGTATTTTACGGTTTACAACCAGGAAATCACGGAACACTTGCCATTTGTAATTCCTGTTACTATTACTGTTGGATTAACTGGGTTGCCAGAAGAAACAGAATGCTTGGTAGTGGACGAAACCGAGTTTTCGGGCACTACCCAAGACAATCGATTATCCCATACTTTTACCTTAACCAACCAGTGCAAAGTAGAAGGAAAACCCATTGTATTGCACAATTTGCAAGCCCAACTAGAGTGGGAAGGGGCGATTATTGGAAACATTGATCTTTCTCTCAGAGAAGGATCTAACACCAATAACATGAATTCGGTTACCTTGTTACCAGGCGATGTGAGTATATTATTTGAACAGTCTATTACGGGAAGCACGTATTATGGCCAATTAGACTTTACCCCAAAAGCGGGTCATTTGGGAGACACCGCAGAATTTACCGTAACGTTTTTGGGAGAAAGCGCAACTGATACTGGTCTCCAAAAAGTAACCAGTAATCCCATTAATGCCACGATTCTAATTGCAAACCTGGAAAACTGTTTAGTATATAACAGCAGTAATTCTGGTGGTTCGAATTCGAATGAAAACTCGAATTATGATTGGGAGAACAATCCTCTAATTGAAACCCAATCAAAAGAAGAAAAACCGATTATAGCAAACCTTCAAGGAGCCTATTCGGGGGATAGTGATGAGGTTTTTGTAAAAGTCCCCTATGGCGGAGAAGGAACCCTAACCATGGATAGTACGGCGTGCGGAGACATTGAATTGGATGTTGTACTGTGCAAGAATGATCATGGGTGTACTGGGGGAACAGAATTTGGAAGCATTAATTTGAGTACAGATCGATTTTCTTTAACCCCTACTAAACCCACTAAAACCATTCGAGTTACCGGAACCGATATAGCGGGTATTTATGGTATTCCAGTGGAAGTGCGCACAGAAGGAAGAGATTATCGAAAAGTTGGTTTAGTGGATGTAATAGTAGATCCCAATCCAGAATTTTACTTTACCCTTGATAAATACGAGTTTTTCTTGAAAGG
>JAHJAQ010000114.1 GCA_018813975.1 Microcaldota archaeon | reverse complement strand
TTTGGTTTAGTTCTTGGTTTTCTTGTTCCAACAATCCTGCATTTTTATTGTTGGATTTGGTTTCTTCTGTTAGAACAAGAGAAGTTTCTAATTCCAGTTCTTTTCTGGCTCCTTTTTGTTCATTCAGTTTTTTGGATAATTGTTCCATTTTTTGAGATGTCCTTGTAAAAGACTCAAAATCGTGCTCTTTTTTGAATGCTATTACCGCGTTTTCATTTTCTTTTACCATTCCCTCAGTCTCTCGGAGTTCTTTTTCAATGCTTTTTAGTTCTGATTGAAGGCTCACAAGAGGGATTTCTTCAATTTCTCGTTGGCTTTGTTGGATTTTTTGTTCTAATTCACTATTCTTTCGATTCAATTCTTCAAAATTAGCTAGAGAAAACTCGAGTTCTCTTTTTTTATTCAAAACAAGTTCCAATCGTTCTTTTTGTTCCGTCAATTCTTTTTTTTGAGATTGAAATGATTGATACTCTCGGCTTTCCTCGGAAAGAGCGTTTTTTTTAAGGTTTAATACGCGTTGCTTGCCGGAATCCGATAGCTTGGAATCACAAGTAGGGCAATTGGCAATGCTTTTTTCCAGCAATCGAATGGCTTCTTTAATGGAGTCCAATCTGCTTTCAGCATACGCTTGTTTTTGGCTATTTTCTCCTAGTTTTTTTTCCAGTTTGTCTAAAGAGGCTTCTGGAGCAGGGTTTTTTTGAAGCAATCCGTTTAACAGTTCTTTTTTCTTTTTCTTTTCCACTATTCTTTCATTCAACCGCTTTTTTTCGGATTGTAGTTCCAGTAATGCTTGTTTTTTGAGTTCAATAGTTTTTTGCGTGCTTTGAACGAACGATTGTTTTCCAAAGAAAAGGATTCTTTTTTCATCGATCTTTTCTTCTTCTTCTCGTAATCGTGCTTCAAGGCCCTTTAGGTCCTGGCTTTTTTGTTTCCACTGACTTCTCTTTTCTTCCACTATTTTTTGTTCTGCCGAGAAATCTTTTTCCAATTGTTTAATCTCTTTTTCTTTTTCAGATAGCAACGCGTTCTTTTGAACAAGCTCTTTTTCAATGGCTTCATTTCGTTCTTTTAAAACCGTTATTTTTTCCTTGTTTTTTTGAATGATTTCTTGTAAGGCGTTTTTGCGTTCTTCTCGTACTTTTTTCTCCGATTTTTTTTCTTCTACTAGAATACCGATTCCAGAATAGGTTTTTTCGCTCGCTGAAATGATCTGTTGGTTGGCTTCTTCAATCTTTTCCTCTAGTTTTTCCAGTTCTGTACGATCCTCCTCAAACTTCGTGTTTTTTTCTTGAAGGTCTTGGTCTAATTGTTCTTTTTTGGAAGCGTTTTTTTTCATTTTTTCTTCTATTTCTTGTATTTCGGCCTTAAACAAAGTGGCTTTGGTTTTTTGAATCTCCTCTGCCATACGATTAAATTCTAGGGCCGCTTCTCTTTCCTTGGAAAGTTCCTCCAAATAGGTTTCGCGTTCTGACAACACGATTCGAACTTCTTTGATTTTTTGGTCTACCTTATCCAATTCTTTAAAGGATTCGGTTCGTTTGGTATCAAACTCTCGGATTCCTGCAACCTCATCAATCATTTCTCTTCGTTGGATAGCATTCATTTCCATGATTCGAGTGATATCGCCTTGTACGACAATATTATGACCGGTTGCCGTAATGCCCAGTTCTTCGAGTAAGCCAGTTACCTCATTCAAGGCCACGCGCTTGTCATCCAATCGAACAATGGCTCTTCCTTGCTTGTCAACCGTTCTGCTAATCATCCATTTTTTTTGTTTTTCTTTGTCTTCTAACTCGAGTTCTACTTTGGCATAGTTTTCATTGGTTTGGTTGTTCACCAAATCAGTCATGCGCGAGGCTCTCAACGCTTTTAAACTACTAATACCCAGTACAAATAGTAAAGCATCCAGAATATTGCTTTTGCCACTACCATTGCTTCCAACAATCGCAGTAAAACCGCGTGCAATGGGAATTTCTGCTTTTTTAAAAGACTTAAAATTTTTTAACGTGAGTTTTTTTATTTGAATCATGTCACAGCCCTAAAACAAGTTTTCTATGACTGTTTTTTTTCCAAGTAATAAAATGGCAAGGCAAGGTGAGAGAAAATCACTTGGAAAAGTAAGAAAACAGCAATTATAATGACAGAAATTATTTCGTCTTCAATTCCATCCGCGATTAGGCTTCCAATCAACTGAATAACCAAAACAACAATTCCAAGTATAATAAAAAAACCAATAAAATTCCACAAGTTTTTTTGAATTACTTCTCGCGCATGCAGCAATCCTTTTTTGATGTTGCAATCTTCGATTCCCATTGCCGGAATTGCCAGTGAAAACACCAAAAAAGTGAAAATGGCTATGATAAGCCATAACAATAATAATATCCAGCCGATGATAGCGTTCCATTCTCCAATCGCACTAAAAACAAGCAATACTACAAAAAAGAAAACTGCAATCAAAAAAACAAAAATACTCCACGCGATTATTCTAGGAATTTTTTTAATAGCATATCTCGTGGATTCTAGTACTTGTACTTTTTTTTGTTCTTGTTGCTGGGCGAATCGTGCCATGACCAATCCCAGCCACGCATTAATCATAATCGAAACCAATACCAGCACCAATACCCACAATAATTCGGCTGCAAAACTAGACACAAAGAATAGCGGGTTTCCACCCAAAAAACCAATACCCAAAAAAGAGCCTGCAATTAGTTCAGAGACCAATACTACAATCGGGTCCAAGAGCAAATAGAATACCACTAGATTCGCTAGAATCGCAATCAAAGCAGGCAATAATAGCAAGGGACTCCTTACAACACTAAAAAAGACCCGTAC
>JAHJAQ010000113.1 GCA_018813975.1 Microcaldota archaeon | reverse complement strand
GGTTAAACCGCTTGCTTCTGCCATTTCATTCAAGGTTCGAGGCACATTGTACGTGCGGCAAATCGTGTATAATACTGCTGCTACAACCGCTTCAATGAGTCTTCCTCTAATCAAACCTTTTTTCACTGTTTTACGGTATAACAAGGCAGCTGCTTCTACCAATGATTCTGGAATGTTTAAGTAAGAAGCCACTCTACGCAATTCTGTTAAAGCAATACTCAAATTGCGTTGCATGCTAGAACTAATCGAGGCTCTCTTATGCCACTTAATCAAGCGATACATTTGAGCCCGACCTTTAGTGCTTAACTTGTTACCGCGCAAATCAGTTCCCCTACGGTCAATCATGGTTACTAAACCCTTGTTTAGTTTGACAAATTTCATTGGGCTGCCTGTTCGCGCGACTTCGTCAAATTGGTCCGAGCTAAAACTACGCCATTCTTTGCCTAAATCTACCACATCTTCGCTTAAGACAAGGCCACAATTTTGGCACACGAGTTCTCCGCGTTCCGCATCTCGCGAAATCTTGGATTGTGCACATTCTGGACACTTTACTGTACTCATTTTGCTTAACACCACCTATTTTTTTTTTACAAACTGCTCTTTCCCCACTTTAATAGAGCAAAATTGAGAATTCGAAATCAGTTATCTATATAAATACCTGCTACCATCGTATTTAAATCTTTGCCCTCTCGGTATACATAATATAGTGGGTTTTTTGCTTCCAAAATCCCTCTAGTTTCTTGTTTTTGAAGGGCTTGGGCCAAAATAGTAATTTAGGGTTTGGAATGGATTAGGATTTTTTTTCAAGCACAATTTCGGAGGTTTTTGCTTCTTTTTCAGTTTTTTCACTGACGTTTTCTTCTTCTACTGGAGTGGGTTTGGGCTTTTTCTTGGTTTCTTTTCGGGTTTTTTTACTGGCTTTTTTGGCTTGTGCTTCTGCTTCTAATGCGTGGGATTCTGCTTGGGTTAATAGAATGGCTTCTACGCTTCCACTTTGGCCTGGTCGAGAAGTCACTCGTGCCAATTGGACTTGACTGTCCTTTTGAACCTCTATAATCGCATTTCGCGTAATAATATTCCGTCTAACATATAATTTGTTGGCTTGGTTTTGTTTTACGCTTTTGATCTCCCATTTTTGGGTTTTTTGAGTGGTAGAATCCGTTACAGTAGCATGATGAATGCGCAATGCCTTGATTTTATGGTGTTTTCCTCGGCTACGCACTGGTTTTCGCTTGGATTCTTGGTCTGGTTCGGCAACGCGTGTCAAGGCAATAATCCCACCACGTTCAGATAGCTTTTTGTCGTGCGCATTCACGCTTTTTAGTAGTCCTCCGCTTGGTTTTCTCGTGGACTTGGTATGCCATTCAACCATGCTTTTTCCCTCACTTCCGATTTTAAAGAGTATTTTCACTAGTTTTTCAATATGAAAATTGAAAAAATCGAGCACTCGTTTGGATTGCCCCAAACAGGACTTCTATCTATTAATTCCTTGGACAGGGTCCTTAAAAATTTATCCTTGGCCAATAAAACCCCAACAATGGTTTTCCAATTGGTTTTCCTTGTCCCCCTGGTTTCAGAACGTCAGGTTTGGGTGGGATTATTGCATTCAATTCAAGCGTTTGAAAGCAATTCGAATATTTCCAAAAAGCCGGAATTTGAAATACTATTGCGCTTGAGTGGCAAAAGACAAATCAAAGAAGCGTTAAAGCTTTTTTCTTTAAAAGAAAAAGCAAACCAAGAAGTGGTTTTAGTGGGGTGGGGAAAGAACAAAAAAGCCTTAAAAGAGAAAGCGCAAAATCTAGGACAGTCTTTGGGCTTTGCTCCAAAAACAAATTTGTTTTCCAAAAATTTTTCCAAAAACAAAAAACTAATTCTGGAGTCTTATGGCATTTCTCAAAACCAAATCTCTTCTTTTAATGGTTGGAAAGAAAAAGATGCGATTGAAGCACTGGTATTGGAAAAAATGGCGTTATTGGGTTTGGAAGGCTAGTTATTCTAAGTCTAGTAGGGGCATAAAAATGAATTTTCCTTTTTTGACTCCTATAAAAAGCAGGTTGCGATACTCTATTCCTGTTCGGTTATAAACTTTGTTCGCTGCAGCTCTAAGCTGATGTTCAGTAATCGGTTGTATTCTTTTTATTTTTCTAAAGAATCGGGTTCCTCGCTCTGTTATATTGTGTCCTACTATTTCCTCTACGTTCGGTGCATCTGTTTTGGCCATGGCAATGAGATCCCTTCCTATTGCATGGGCGTTTGGTTGAAGCAGTTGGTAAGTATGTTCAGTTGAGCCATATTTCGAGTTGTGCCTTTCAACCTTTTTTTTATGTGGGTAATGGTATTTCTTGAGTTGAATCCGTGTGTTCTTTTGAGTACGAGTTCTATGTCTGGATAGTTTCGTGAAACATTCATTTGTCGGACACGTTTGCCCCAACTGAAGCTATCGTTGGAAGGAATTCTTTTTAGTTCTTCCCGTGCACGTTCTTGTCGATGGTCAATGTTTTTTAGTCTTCCAAATAACCGATAGATATCTTCTTCTTCAGGGTTTTCTACTGTTCTTTTAGCCCATCTTCTTACTCGTGAAGTCCATCTTAGAGTTGATGGTTTTGGTTTTCCTTGTTGTCTTTTAACAAATTTTCTTAATCGTGTAACCAGTTCTGGCGGTAATTTTTTTACAGGCATGCTATTACCTTCTTTTTGAAATTAAAAAATTAATCGGTTGGAAAGTCTAGTTGTTCTATTGGAATGCCTTGTTGTTCACCAAATGCAATGGCTTGTTCGCGTTTTTTGGAATCGCTTGTTTCGAATTCAAAGGTTTTTTTGGAAAAAGTAATTATAACGGAATTGTCTTTCCAGTAATGCGCATAGAATTTGGGCTTTAGTTTGGTTTGGATTTTTTTAATGGTTTCTTTTTCGCACAAAACCATATGGGCATGCCATCCATTATCCAATACATTTATTTTCAATAATTGGGTTTCCCATAACGCGGTTTGGTCCAAGAGGCTTTCTTCAATCACAATGCCTTTCCACATGCTAATCGTTTTCTTGGTATTTGATATTAACCGTATGGCTCTGCAAGGAGCATGAAAACGAATTTTCCGTTTTGTACTCCGAGTAGAGTAAAATTTCCCCAGGTATATATTATCCTAAGGAATAATGCTTGAGCATCTTTTTCTAATTTTTTTTTGGTTACCCCGAAGTTTTCTTGGAGAACCTTAAAAAACTTTTGTCCGCGAGGAGTCTGTTCTGTTAGTTCTCCAATAATTTCTCTTACGCTGGGTACATTTGTTTTGGGCATGGCAATCAGTTCTTGTCCCAAATCATAGGCTTTTGGCGGTACTAAAACATATTCTGCGTTTGGGTAGTTTTGCTGGTGCCTTTTGAAGGTATTCATTATCTTGTCAATGGTATTCCGGGCGTTGTCATCATGCGATCTTTTGATAACCAACTCAACGTTTGGAAAAGTTCTTCTTATTTTCATCTGTCGTACTCGGCCGCTCCATTTGCGTGTGTCTTGAGGGGAGCTCATAATGTTGTTTTGGCCTTGTCGGTGATCGATATTTTGCATTCTTCCAAGGGCACGATAGAGATCTGGTATGCTGGCTTTCTGCTCTTGTTTGGCCACAACCTTGCGTAGTCGTTCAATCAGTTCGGGGGGCAAATCTGGAACCTTAACAACACCATTTTTTAGTCGTGGAAGCACATGCCTATTTTTTGGGACTGCTATAGGAACGGGCGCGGGGCTTTTGTTGAAATGTGAGATAATTCTTTGCCAAAATTTTCCAGCTCTCATGCAGTATCATTCGTTTTGTTCTTTTTCTTTGTTTTCCCAATCTATTTTTAGGGGTTGAGGTTATTCCTTATAGTTCGAATTCACGAGTTTGGTTATTTTTTTGGCTTTTTTTTCGCCCATGTTGTCTACTTGTTGTAGTTCGTTTTCATTGGCATTTACAATAGATTTTACGGTTTTAAAGTGTTTTAAAAGCGATTTGGCCATGGTGGGCCCTACCAGTGGCAAGGATTCTATTATGAATTGTTGGGATTCGGAAAGGGTTAATCCTTTTCTGCCCGTTCGAATGCGCAAATCTTTTTCTTTGCCCAATTGTTCGCGCTTGGCAATGATGTATAAGAATTCTGCGGTTTCTTTGGGATGTTGAGAAAACAAAATGGGAACGCGATAATTAATGGCAATAGCGGATAAGGCGCCTAGAATAGCGTTTTTGTGAATATTGCGCAAGGAAAACAATTCTGTTGGATTGCCTTCTAGGATTACAAGGGGAGATTGATAGGTTTCGGTCATGGATTTTAATTGATTGAATAGTCTTCCATCCACCATGCTCGAAAGAAAATCTTCTACTGTTTTTCTTTCTACTGCGATTTCCGATCCCAACACATAATCTCCTACTTCCAGCTGTTTGGTGCGAATAAAAGCCCCTAATTCTAATAATTCTTTTGCAACGGAACTGGCTTGTTCGCGCGAATCCACAAAAATTTCTACTTGTTCTATATTGGAATCACTGTATTTTCCTAGTGTGGTTTGTTTTTCTTTCAAGTCTTTTTTGTCAGGCAAACTATTTTCCGGGTTTTTTTGCATTTTTTGTAATACGGCGTGCATGTTTTTTTCTTTGGCTTTACTGCTCCAATAAAAGGCTTCGTCTCTTGTGTGCCGGGCCATTAATATAATGCATTTTCCTTTGGTCCATCTGCCTGTTCTTCCTCTTCGCTGAATGGTTCGAATTTCACTGGGGACTGGTTCATAAAAAATCACTAAATCAACGCTTGGGATGTCCAATCCTTCTTCTGCGACACTGGACGAAATTAATACATTATAATCTCCGTCTCGAAACTGTTCGATTCGTTTGATTTGTTCTTTTTGCGTTAATCCCTTATCGTTTTGTTTTGTTGCTTGGCCTACAAACCGTAAGGGGTGGATTCCGGAAATTTTTTCCAATTCTTGTACCAGGTTTTTTACAGAATCGCGATAATGATTGAACACAATTACCTTGCTCTTGGGATTTTCAGAGAATTGTTTTTGCAGCAATTCGATTAATTTTTCTTGTTTTGGGTGGGTTTGTTTTTTTTCAAACAATTGTTGGGTTAATTGCATGGCTTTTATCACGCGTGGATCTGCTAGAATGGTTTTCACTGCTTTGGAGCTTCCTTGCTGGTTTTGTTGGGCTTGTAATCGTTCAAAATATTCTTGTAAGGGGGGAATTCCTTGTGTTTCCAATAAGGTTTCCGCATGACTAATCTTGAGCAAGGCAGCAATGCGAGAAACCGCGGCCCAGAGCGCGGGTGTTTGTTCTGCACGTTGAACAATGTTTTTGCGGATCTGGGATTGTAATTGTAACAAGTCTATTCTGCGCATTTGGTGCATGGAAATGTTTTTGGCCAATCCGATTTTTTTCAAGAACAATACTTGTTCTTTTTGAAATTCATGCAACAATCCTTTAATGTCTAAAAAGTTTTGGTCCAGGGAAACGGTTTGCCATTCAACATTAATTTCATTAGTGTATGGTTTAACGTCTTGGTCTTGCAGGGTTTTGATTTCAATGTTTTTAATAAACAAATTTTTACAAACATCTTGTATTTTTTCAGAGTTACTGCCCGGGCTGGCGGTTAACCCTAAAATGAGTGGTTTGGAAGCTTGTTTGCGATACCTATTTGCTAAAAAAACATAGGCATAGTCTCCAATTGCTCTGTGTGCTTCATCAAAAACAATCATGGAAAAGTCTTGGAGCGAAAACCTTCCGGCAATTACATCGTTTTCAATGGCTTGTGGAGTAGCACTAATAATGCACGCGTTTTGCCAGGCCAATGCTCTTTTTTTGGGAAGCGAACTGCCCGTTAATAATTCGATTTGGTCTTTTGGAATATCAAAAATGCGTTGAAATGTTTTTTGGTGTTGGGCTGCTAATGGTTTGGTAGGGGCTAGTACTAATATCTTTTTACTGGGAAACTGTACTAACAATTGGTTGATTATTAGTCCTGCCACAATGGTTTTGCCGAGTGCAGTGGGAGCCACCACCAACGAATTGCCTTTTTCGAGTACTTGGTTAGCCAATATTTCTTGGTAAATGCGCGGTTCAATGGCTTTTTCTCTCAAATAGTTTTTAGAGGACATTACTCAAAAACTGGGTTGAAAAATCGTTAATAAGTGTTTTCTCCCCTCATTTCCGGTGATTAAGGGTGTTATTGGCTTTTTTTTGGCAAAAGAAACGATTTTTAAGGGTTTTTGCCAAAAAACTGTTGTATAACAGAGGTTTTTTTGTGACAGAACTTCCAGTAGCTGCGGTTGATCGAATTATTCGAAAAGCAGGCGCCGAACGCGTTAGTGAGGAAGCAGCGCTTGCCTTGGCAGAGGTTTTAGAAGAACAAGGCGTTATGGTTGCCAAAAAAGCCAATGAATTTGCGAAACACGCCAATCGAAAAACCGTTACCGATGCTGATATTCGGCTCGCGGTTAAAAACAAGTAACTATTTTTTTTTTTTTAGTTTACAAAATAGGCTTTTTGGTTGCGCACATACCAATAAAACACAAAATTCAATATAATGGATAACACAAGGCCAATGTACGTTACTTGAATCATCGTGTCAATGAGTGCTTCAGTGAATGCTTCTCTTTGTTCAGGGGAAAGACCACTTAGTTCTGAATCGCTGTCCAAGTCCAGATCCGTTCCAATGGATTGTTCGAAAAAGTCCGTGAAAAGAGTGGGTAAAAAACCCATGATTATAACTAATTCCAGAATTGAAACTACCGTGGCTAACAAATAAATCTTTTCCGTAAACTTTTTAGCCTTCCATAAACCAAATAATACTGCAATGGAAAAAACAAATCCAATTACCGCTGAAATGGCAGTGTATTGCTGCATTAAGTCCATTATACTGGAGGTATCAAAAATAATTGGAGCGCGGATAATCGAACTTATCAATCCTAAAATGGCTAGAATAAAAAGAATTTTGATGCCAAGCGGCATTTTTGTGAATCGTTGCCATGCACTCATTTAATCGCGTCCAGTAATTGGTGCTTATCATAAGCTCTGTCACAGCTTTTATCAAAAGCTGGCAAAATGGTACTGCCTTCAGTAGTACTTGCTTCGCAATATTCTTATCGTAAGCTTTGCCATAAGATTTCGTCTTTTGGTTTAATGGTTAAACCATTGGTGTCGATGTCCAGGGGGTGAATGCGCTTGCTGTGTTTGGTGCCGCGCATTTTTCGTACAAAAATGCTTCGATTTGGTGGAACCAAGTATAATGCAATTACGGCGTCTGCCACGAATTCTTCCACTCCAAAACTACTGAACTCGTTAAAGTGCCCTTTGGTTTCTGCGGTTAGAATGGTGGTACAACCAATTTCTTTAAGAGCATTCAAAAATCGAAACAACGTGTTTCTTAGAACCCCTTTGTCTGAAATCCAAATTCCTAGCGCCGTAGTAGAATCAATTACCAGTCTTTTGGCATTAATGCTTTTAACGAGCTTGGCAATAATCTTGAGTTGTTCGAGCACTTGTTGTTCCATGTCCGCGCCTGGCATGAACTTTAATCGCTCGATTTTGAGCATGCTATTGTCCTGCATTTTTTTAAGGTCCCAATTAAAGTTTTCCATGTCCCATAATAAGTTTTGCTTGTTGGTTTCAATGGTTACAAAAACCCCAGGTTCATTAAATTGTAAAGCACCATTATAAATGAATTCCATGGCCATAATGCTTTTTCCTGTTCCAGTGCCCCCTGCAACTACCACTGAAGCACCGCGAGGAATGCCTCCTTGAATCAGTTCATCCAATCCCGGAATACCAGTTTGAGCTCGTTCTACTGCCATACAACATCTACTCCTTTTTTCTTGTTATAATTAGCCTTTTTTAATTAAAAAACTTTTGGATAGGTCAAAACTACTTTTTTCGAGGAAATTATACAGTAAAAATAAATACTCGTTTTACCTTTTCTAGAGCATGCCAGACGCACTCACTCCCTCGAAAAAAGAGCCTTCTATTGAGGAAATCCTGCACCCTACAACCAAAAAAGAAGATCCGCGCGGTCCATGGTTTAGTGACCTAAGACCGACCGAGGTTCCCGCTAAAAAAAAGCCATTTCCCACTCTGCTGGTGGTATTATCCATTATTATATTAGCGATTATTGCAGCCAGTATTTTTGTGTATATTGCCGTATCAGTTGCGGGTTGATAAAAAAAATGCAAAATAGAGGTTCTTTTTTTATTGTTTTTTTTCCAACCAAACCTTGCTAAAACAAGAAACAATCTTGAACACTTCTTTAGCATTCAAAGAATTCGTATCCAATATCAAATGAAAAGGAGATAAATCCGCTCCAAATCTGAATCCAAAAGCCTTTTCAAAAATCGCGATGGTTTTTTCTTCTTTTTCCAAAACCCTTTTTTGGGCTTTTTCAATCGAAAGAGTATCGCGGTCTGCAAGTCGCTTGATTCTTTCTTCTGACGAAACTTTTAGCCAAATCTTTACGCCTTTTTTGGTTAGCCAGGGCAATGTCCAAGAATCAAACACCACGTTTCCTTCTTCTACCAGTTTGTACAAGCGCTCATTAACCAGTTTATCCCAATCAAGATTTTGTAATCGGTCTCTACAATATTGCATGGCTTCTTCGCTTTCCCAATACCCTTTTCCTTGTTTGGTTTTGTAAGGATCAATCTCTTCCATTTTTTTGTGTTTGAGCTGGCGCAAAATATCTGATGCATGCACACATTTCCACCCGAGTTCTTTGGAAATGCTTTCTGCTAAAGTGCTTTTACCGCTTCCCGCAATGCCACTAATAATGATTACATTGGTTTTCATTTTTTTTCCTTCTGTGCAATTCAAATGTCCAAAATTATTTAATGTGTTTGTAGCCCCACGTTTCCAGTGCAACGCGTAGTTCAGGGATTTGTTTGGCTTTTTCTTTCAAGCTTTTTCCTTGCATTACCGCTTCAACGGCACTTCGAGCAGCCACTGCCCCGTCATGGCTCCCGTTTGGGTGGCCATGAATACCCCCGCCAATTTGAATACCAATATCTTTTCCTAAAAAGCTCATTACTTCTGGAACAGAACCTGGATGCAGGCCACCTGACGAAACTGGAATAACTGGTTTTATGTTGCCCCATTCTGTTTTCAATAGGTGTTCTGTTTTGTTTTCTCTTATTTTTTGACGTACACTGTTTTCTTGAATGGTTTTTACTTCTTTTTTACTGCCCACTAGTTTTCCCACTCCGGTTCCAATGTGAATATTATCCACTCCGATTAATCGGGCGGTTTCTGCCACCACGAGCATGCTTACTCCATGTTTTGGGTTTCTTGTAAAAGCAGCGTGAAATGCTCGGTGCGCATACAATCCTAGTTTGAGGTCTTGGCAATGTTCTCTTAATCCCTGTACTCCACTCCATCCAACCGTTAAAAGGTCCACCATCACGTATGGATTATTGTATTTTGCAACCAGAGAAGCTCTTTTGTATAATTCTTTTCCCGGTGCGGTTACATTAAACAATCCTGCTTTTTGTTCTCCGGTTTGGTGTTCGGCTTTGTGTGCTTGTTTCATGCTTTCTTGTACGCGGTTTTCAAACTTGTTGAATGGTTGGGATGCCAGGTTTTCATCATCTTTTAATAAATCCACTCCTCCAGTCCAAACCTGCCAGCCAATTTTAGCATGTTCTTTTGATGTCATTCCAACCTTTGGTTTTGGAACACAAACCAAAAATGGTCTTTTTTTTATTTTGAATTTTTTTCTCATTCCTTTAATGCCAAATTGGGGGCCGGGAAAACTGTTTCTTAGTTTGGCGGGCCATTGTACATCTACCAATCGAAGGTTGTTAACGGCTTTCATTCCAAAAATGTTTCCGGCAATGGAAGAATAAATTTGACTCATATTCCCTAATTCAAAATTGTTTAAGGGGTAAGCGATTTTGACCCAGTTTCCTTTGATGTCAAAGACCGTTGCCGCAATTTTTTGCACGTGCTTTAATCCCAGTCCTTTTACGTTTGTCCAGGTTCCAACACTGCTTTCGGCTGCAACTGCTCCTGCCGCTCTTTTGGCAGAATGGCCTTTTGCCGGTTCAATATAAAAAGAGCAGACCAGTTCGTTTTTGCTTGGCTTGTACTGCAAATCCACAAAATTCTCGTAAACTTCTTTAAAGGACATGCAAAAAAATAGAATTAACAACTAAAAAGCTTATCGCCTTATACCTATCTTTTTTGGGTGAGGTGGTTCAAATACTGCTGCAGTGCATCCGGGCTTTTCATTATTTCATTCCATTCCTTAATTTTTTCTTGCACTTCATTTTCAAGCGTGAAGTGGTTTCTTTTTCTGGTGCGTAATGCTGCTACCGCTGTTTTCCATAACCCCTCTTTTTGGGCTTTTGCAAGCCAGTTTTTGTTTTTTTTAGCTACCGCGGTACGGTTAAGTGCCAGCAATGCCACTGCACAATCCGCATTAGAAAGCAATCCCTCGTGCTGTGCCCATTCCAATTGCAAGGTCATATAATGAAACGGTTCTTGGCGTCGAATACTTTTATGATTTCCATAGTTTTTTACCGCGTTCCGACTTTCTTTTGCGATTTTCAGGTGATCTATAATAAGCGCGCTGGATATGGGTAATCTTTTTTTTCCGCGATTAGCTGGCAGCGTTTTCCCCCGTTTTTCTAATTTTATTTGGCGTTTCAGTGTTTTATTTCCTTCTATTCCCCTGTGTCTTCTACTCCCGCCCTGAAGATTTCTTGCAGCCTGTGCCATTTTAATCAAAAAAACCTTAAACCCTGAAGTATATATTAACTTATGGCAACCGCTTTTTTCGATCGCGTTTGGAAGCTTCTTTCAAAGATTCCAAAAGGAAAAGTAACCACGTATGGAGAGATTGCTCGGGCCTTGAAAAAGCAGGGTGCTGCGCGTGCAGTAGGAAATGCGTGTAATGCCAATCCTTTTGCTTCGAGTGTTCCTTGTCATCGCGTGGTTGGTGCTAATGGACTGTTGGGGGGTTTTGCTCTTGGAAAAAAGGCAAAGATTCGATTGTTAGAAAAAGAGGATATTCTGGTGAAAAATGGGCGGATCGTGGATTTTAAGGTCAAGTTTTGGCGTTTTTGAGTTG
>JAHJAQ010000112.1 GCA_018813975.1 Microcaldota archaeon | reverse complement strand
CGTAAAGAATCCAGTACTCAAATTATTAAAGAATAAGAAAATGAGTCCATTGGCATTTGCCAAATTGAATTGGTTTAGGGCGTCTAGTGGATTAAAGGAACGCCAAAAGATTTGGGCTGAAACCCCGCCCGCAATAAACAATCCAATTCCAGAGCCAATTCCATACTTGGAAACCACTTCATCCAAATACAATAATATAATCGATCCAAAGGCCACTTGCAGTATTACCCATAATGCCATTCCCGGCAAGGGCAAGAGCAAACCACCCATTACATAGGCAATACTTTCGAAAAAAGATAATATAATAGCCAATAGTTTTTGGGCAGAACTAAACATGGCTTTTTGTTTGGGGTCGCTTAAATCCACGTCAATAATTTTTCCGCCCACTAACAATTGTAAGATAATGGATGCAAGTACAATAGGACCAATTCCAACGGTAATGAGGGTTCCAATACTACTGGCTAGAATGTATTGCAATGCTTCTAGCTGCCCTCCCGCTGCGGCAGTAACATCCACGCCAATGAGGGAGACCGAGCCCATAATATAGAATAATACTAGAATGGCAGCAGTCCATTTCAAGCGAGAAGACAAGCCAGATTTACCGGTAGGGCCTCGAACTTCGGGCAAAAAACGATACAATGGAGAAAGCGTATCTAAAATACTCATTTGTCTTTCACCATTTCTTCCTGATTATTTTCTTTTGGATGGCTTTCTTGTTTGGATTCGGGAATTTTTTCTTGGGCTTTTTTGCTAAGAACAATATTTTGAAACACTACTTTAAAGGAAAGGCTTCCCCCGCCCAATACTTTGGTAATGCCAATCTTTTTTCCATTTAAAACAATCTGACCTTGTGCATTTTTTTCGCATTTCTTTCGTTCCAACCATCCTGGAATCAATTCATTCAATTTTCCCAAATTAATGGCTTTTTCGGGCTTTTTTTTGGGTTTTAATCGTATTTTGTGTCCAAACGCATCATAATATTTAGAATACTTGTGTTTGTGGCTTCCTGCTCTTCCTCTTCCCCCTCTGCTTCCAGCGCCACGCCAGTGCTTGGTATTTCCATGTTGGGTTCTTCCCCCTCTTTTTTTGTTACTGCGTCTTCGCTTTCGAACAACCATTTTAATCACATCATTCTTTGGATGAGCGCATTAATATCGCTAGAGCGATAACCAGCAGCTCCTCCTGTTGAAAACAATTTTTTAATGCCGCCTCGTTCAAATCCTTTTCGAGGGGCATTTAATCGAAACACTTTTTTAATGCCTAATTCCTTTAGCACTTTTTTTTCTTCAAACACTTTTTTGGCAAGCACTGTAAAAGAGTCTATTTTGTTTTTTTTCAAAAAATCCAAATCTACTTTTTTGTTTCCTGCTAAGCGCGCTCTTTTTTCTAATAATCTTGTAAGGGTTTTTTCATCAATTTCGCCAAAGGTAATAAAGGATTCTATTTTTTTGAGCATTCTTTTTATGTTAGGGCTTTCGAGTTGTAACACCAAATGGTTTTTGCGATACAATCCCAGTCTTTTAATGGTTTGCCGCAAGTCTTTTCGGACATTAACCTCTCCGCGCAATTGAATAATGGCATACATTTTTTTATCCTTCCCTTGTTTTTATGCGGTCAATCTTTTTTTCAAACGAGGCAGAAACCTTCATGCGATTGGTTTTTTGTAGCGCATCAATTACAGCGTGCACAAAGTTTAGTCGCGTGGCGGTATGTCCTCTTGTTTCGGCCCAAACATCCTTAATGCCTGCAAATCGTAACACATCCTTGGCATTGTCTCCAATTACTAAGCCAACTCCTTTTGGAGCGGACCGTAAACTAATTTTTACGGATCCGCATCGGCCTGTTACTTTGAACGGAACCGAGTGTTGCGTCCCACACACACATTCCCAGCTTCCACAACCTCTTCGCACCAGTACTATGTTCAATCGGGCTTGACTAGCTGCTTTTTGAACAGCCGCCAATCTTTCCTTATCATTGGCAATTCCAACCCCCACAAAATTATTCTTATTTCCTACTAGAACCGTTGCGCGATAGGCAAATTGTCTTCCAGAACGGATGACACGCGCGGTTTTTTTGAGGTCCATGGTTTTTTCTTGTAATTCTTCTACCAAAGAATCCACAATTTGGGGTTCTAGTATTTTTAGTCCTTGTTCAAAGATTTCTTCTAAAGAGGTTACCTCGCCATTTTTGACTTTTTTGCCTAGTGCTGTCTTGGGAACCCAAGTTTCCACTCGTGCTTTTCGCTGGCTTTCTCTTCGCGTTTTTTCTTCTTCTGAACTGAATTTTCTTCGCTTTCTTCTTTTGGGATTTTCTTCAGGCATTTTTTCAACTCTTTTTTGGTTTTGCTTTTAACTTGCTTTCTGGCGCATTCAAAATGGCTTCTTTTGTTTTTTCAAATGTTTCAACGATTTTTTTAGGGTCAAAACCTCTTTTTAATACACTTGAAAATTGTTTTTGAAATTGTTCGCTTGGAAGTTTTTCAGCCCATACGGCAATGTGTTTTCCTTTAATGCGTTCTTCGCTTGGAATTGCATCTTCTCCCACTTTTATTTGAAGACCCGCATCAATCGCACCTTTTGCAATGGCAAATAATACACTTCCATGGTGAGTTGTGTTTAAACCAAAGTCCAATATCGCTTCTTTTTCACCTGCTAAAATGGCTTTTTTTCCAGCTAGTAATCCAGCCAGATAACCTGCAGGAAGATTGGAATGGCTTCCCTTCCAACCAAAAGAAGACAACTCTCGCGTGGTCACAAAAACAATGGTTTGATCCCCCTCTTGATTAAAAACCATGAGACTAACGATTAGTTCGCGATTGCTTTTTCGCACTACCAATCTTTTTTTATTGGATTTTATTAACGCCAATCGTTTTTGATAATCGGTTTTTCCTTTTCTTCTGCGCCGAAACAGCACTGTGAATGTTTTTTTGTTCGTCATTTTTGTTCCTTCAAATACAATTCAATATACCTTTTTCCCTTGAAATAACCGCCTTTAATCAAACGATAAATCTCGGAATATTGTTTTTTGGTTACTTTTTTATTTTTTTGTAATTCTTTTAAATGTTTTCTCTGGGCACGAACACTGTTAATCCATGTTTTCTTTTTTTGAACGCGCGTTTTTCGCGTTCCCCTTCTTTTTCCAAATCCTCTTTTACGACCTCTTTTGCGCTTAGCTTTTAATTTTCGCGTTCTTCCTTTGCTTTGCCCGATTCGAGTCATTTTTTTGATGCTTCCTTGGGCAATTTGTTGGCGTACATCTTCTTTGGTCATACATCCTTGAATGTCTTCTCTTTTTTCAGGGTCCATCCAAACATTTTTTTGGCCTGTTTTGAGGATTTGCATGGCCAATCTTTTTACTTTGTCCAGCTTCATGTTTTCACCATTCTAGTTCAAGACTTGCATTCCTTTTTTTCTGGCTTCTTTCAGAATGTTTTTGCGTTTTTTTTGTCCAATACCTGCTTTTAACCGAACAACCCCCGGGTTTTCAAGCGATACTAATTCTTGCAGGTTTGCAATGTGATTTTCTTTCCAACCACTGGGATGAAGATCGCGAATTTTTTTAGAGGTGCCATATCCCGATCTTGGAATCCTACCGTATTCTTTTGTTCGTCGGATATCAATACCGCGCGGCCTGCGCCATCTTTGCCATTTCTTGTTGCCTTTTTTTCGAATACTTCTTTTTCCAAATCGTCCTTTAAACGTAGGTCTTTTTTTGCCCGCAATTTTGCGTTGTACTTTTCGCCTTGCTTTTACTTCTTTGCCTGCCTTGTGCTTTACTCTTTCTTTTTTAGACTTTTCTTTTGAGGGCACTGGTTTTGCGGTTTCTTTAACTGGTTTTTCAGAAACATTGGGTGAAATTGGCGTTGTAACAGTTTTTTTGATGGGGGGGCTGGTTTTTTTAGTTTCACTCTTTTTGGCAACTGGTTTGTCGGTTTTTCTTTGAACTGTTTTTTTAGTCTCTTTCTTACCTGCAACTGGCTTTTTTGGAGTTGTTTTTGTCATAAAAATCTCTCATTCTATTTTGGCTTGCTTACAATGTAAATACCATCTTGGTAAACACGCGTGTCTTTTCCTTTTACCTTGGTAACATTTTCAAGGTTAGCCGCGGTTTGGCCTACTGCTTCCTTGTTGTGGCCACGCACTATAACGTCTTTTCCTTTTACTTCCACTTGGGCTCCTGGCAAAATTCGCGATTTTCGTGTCTTTTTTTCGCCTGTAAAATTGTTAATCTCCACCCACTTTTCTTTTACCGTTACAGTCATGGGAAAGTGACTGTACACAATCGTCATCTTGTATTCAAATATTTTTTCCAGTCCTTGCACAAGGTTTTGCAAGTGTTTTTGTAATGTATTCAACAAAGCATTTTCGCGTCTCGTATTTTTGATGGTGCTAATCATGATTTTTTGGTCTTGAATTTCCACTTTAATTTTTTCTTTCCCCAAATCGCGCGAAACGCTTTTGTCTTGGCTGGAAAGCGTAATGGTGTGCCCGCTCATACTGACTTTCATGCCTTCTTTCAATTCAATTTCTCGAATGGCTGATTTCATGTTAATTCCTTTTAGTATACAAATGCAATAAGCCTTCCGCCAATTCCTTCTTCTTTGGCCTTTTTGTGTGACAAAACCCCTTTTGAAGTGCTTACAATAATAATTCCCACGTCTCTAGAGGGCAAGTATCTTTTTTCGAATTTTTCAAACTCGTCTTTTTGCACGGGATAACGTGGTTTAATAGCCCTACATTCATTTACTTTTCCACTCAATTGGATCTTGTAAAAGCCGGATCCTTTAGTATTAACTCGTTCATATCCTGTAATGTATCCATTTTCTTTCATAACGCGCAATATTTCTTCCAATAATTTGGAAGCCGGTTGCAGCTTGCATGTTCCTTTGGTTGCATTTTCACTGTTTTTGAGCGCCGTTAAGGCGTTTGCAATTGGATCTACACTCATCCGGTCACCTTTTTTTAATTGTATTTTTTAAACCCTATTTTGAGGGCATTATCTTTGAAGCATCTTCGGCATAATCGAATACCATACTTGCGTATCATTCCTCTTTTACCACCGCAAACTCGGCATTTGGGCTTGTCATATTTTGGATTCTTTTTTTTCTTTTGATTGTGCTTGTCCATTCTGTTGTTTTCAGCCATCTAATGTCACTCCAAATTCTTCTGTCATAAATTGCATTGCCTTTTCTTTTGAAATTACTTGTTTCATGCCAATCTTTGTTTTGCATTGTTTTCGCTTGGAAATACGATAGCCCGGTCGCTCCAATGAAACCAGTACATCCAGTCCGCGCACACCAAGCTGTGGATCATATTTTATCTCTGGCAAGTCAATGTATTCTGGAATGCCAAATCCAAAGTTTCCGCGCCCATCAAAACAACTTTTTTTCAAGCAATTTTCCTTGGCTGTTAAAGCCCTCTTCAAAAAATCAACTGCTTTTTGTTTTCGCAAGGTTACTTTTACACCAATAGGCAAGCCTGGTCGAATCTCCCAAGTGGGCAGTCTTACTTTGGCCTTGGTTTGAATCCCCTTAGTACCCACGATCTGTTTCATAATGGTTTGGGCACGTTCTAGCTCATCTCCTGGAGCTCCCACACCCATGTTTATGGTTACTTTTCCCACTCGAATGGCTTTCATGGATTGTTTCACTTCACTCATTTTTTTCACTCTTGTTCTGTTTTTGTCCATTCCACCGGAATCACTGGTGTATTGGATCCAATCACAATAATGTTTTCAGCAAGGGTTTGAAATGTTTCCCCTTTTGTTTCCAATTCTACCAAAGAAGCCCTTCGCATGGTAGCGGGTGTTACTTTCTTGATCTTGGCAATGCTTCCAGTACGAGTTCCGCTGGTAAGATAACCCAATTGGCCTTCTTGGAATGGCATAACGCGCTCAATTTTTTGACTGGGTAATTCAATTAACACAGAATCACCTGGCTTGGTTTTGGATTTTTTTTCTATGATTGTTCGACCATCATTTGTGGTTAATTGCACTTTTTCTTTTCCTAAAATCTTTTTTAGGACTATTTTGCAAACCTTGACGGGTTTTTCTTTTATATCCATTTCGATTACTTGGAGTCTTCCCTTGGGATCAAACACAATTCGATACTGTTTTTTTTCTTCTTCAACGCGCACCACATCAAACAATCCAACTGGAAATTTAGAATCTGTTCTAATCTTTTCATCCACGCGAATCTTTTTTGCGTTTAAAATGGCTTTAATTTCTTTTCGGTTACTCGCTAAACCAAGTTTTTCGCGCAATATTTCCCCTAAGGGCAGCACTGCTTTTTGTTGATGAGGCCCCGGTCTTGGTTTAATTGCCCAAATATGTTTTTTGCGCAGTACTTGTCGTGCTTTGGGCAAGGCAATGCGCTTGCTCTTATTGGAACCGCCTTTATTCGCCATCTATTTTCCTCCTTTCTTAGTTGGAGCATTGGTTTTTTTCACTGTTTTTTGTAGAGAGCTTTCTATTGGTTTTTCTTCCCAAATATTCTCTTTTTTTGGCGTGGAACTGGTTTTTTCAGTCGCTTCTGTTTTCACTGGTTTTTTTCCTTTTACAGGTTTTTTTCCAAACCGTGCTTCATCCTCTCGGTTTAAATCGGTTAGTAAAAGATTACTGGCTTGAATGGGGACCATGATTTCTTTTCCATCCGATTTTTTGCGCAAAATTTTTTCAATAAAAACTCTTCCAGTGGCATATTCTACTCGAGCAATCTTGCCACTTTTTCCTTTCAAACCGCCACGCACAATTTTAATGGTGTCTCCTTTTCGAGCAGGCAATCTTCTTTTTTTGGTTTCTTTTCGAATGGCTTTGTTGGTGTGAATCGCCAACTTTTTTTGCTGTAAGTGTAAAGGCAAATTTAATGCTCTTTTTCGTTGTTTTCGGGGTTTTTTGCTTTTAGGATTCATGTTTTCACCTTAGGCCACTGCTTGGGCCAGACCTGCGATTTTGGGCCATCGTTCTCCCACTTCCTTTGCAACTACTCCTTTGATTTCGGATGCTTTGGGAATGCCCTTTTCATCCACGAGTACTACTGCGTTATCCTCGAATTTTACGCGCAAGCCATCTTTTCGACGATACACCATTCTAACTCGTACGATTACTGCTCGTTCTACTTTTTTGCGCATTTCTGGTTTTCCCTTTTTTACCACAACATTCACTAAATCCGCAATGCCTCCTTTGGGGTTCATGCGTTTTCTGCCATGAAACTTTAGCACGCTAATAATCTCTACTTCTTTGGCACCAGAATTATCTGTGCACACGCAACGGCTTTTTTGACTTAATCCTTTGGTAGAACGGGCATTAATGGCTTTCATTTTTTTCCTCTTTACTTTTTTTCACTACTTCCAAGACCAAAAAACTCTTGGTTTTGCTAATTTTCCGTGTTTCTCCAATCCTCACCCAGTCTCCTTCACTCACTTTAATGTTTTCTGGAACATGGGCTTTTATTTTGGAACGGGTTTTTTTGTATCGCTCATATTTTGGCACATATTGAAAGATGTTTCTTTCCACTACAACTGTTTTGGGCATTTTAGTGCTAGTAACACGCCCTTCAAAAATTTTTCCCCGAACCGTTAATGGTTTGTTTTTTTGTTTTGTCATTTTTTCACCGTTTCTTTTTTTTGAAAAATGCTTTAACCCTGTTCTCGGGTGAAAAACACCCTTCTTTTGGTTTTAAGATCATTTTTTGTTGTTTTATTTTCACTTCCAATTCTACTTCTTTTTTAGGCAGGGTTTTTTCGCCTTGTGTGGTTTCAATTTTGATTGTATTTTTGGTTTCGTCTATTATTTTTCCCTTTAGTCCTTTCTTGTTTGGATCGGTTGCTTGAATGACTTTGCATTCCAATCCAATCCATTCATGATAGGGAAGGTTTGTTGGAGTGATATCCCATTTTTTTAACATGATTTTCACGCATCAATTAACTTTTCATTAAACCCTTCTTCTAAGAGTGTTTGTTTGACTTTTTTGGTGTGTTCTCCTTGCAATTCTATTTCGTTTTCTTTGAAGGTTCCGCCACAAGCCAATTTTCGTTTCAAGGTTTTCACCAATTCTTTGGCTTGTTTTTCGTTTTCCAATCCTGCAACAATGGTCACGATTTTTCCAAACCTTCTTCGAAAGGTTCTAACATTTATTTTTTGTTGTTCTTTTTCAATTTGGCCGCACACACAAAGTGTTTTTTGCAGTCCACAGGTTGAACAAACTTCTGTCATTTTTTTTCAAGCACCTCGTTTTTTTGCTCTTTTTTCTCTTCTAATTCTTTTAATCGTTGAATGGTAAGAATCCTGGCAACAGTTCTGCGAACAGCCTTTATCCTTCCCGGATTGTCAGGCCTTGTTCCGGACGCAATATGACCTTTTTCTTTGGATAGTTCTTCTCGCAATTCCACTAGCTTTCCTTCCAGTTCTATTGGACTTAGTTCTCGGAGTTCGCGCATTTTGGGAATGGCCATTTACTTGATCTCCTTTTTGATCGCAGGTTTTTTTTCACTTTTCTTTTCGGTTTTTTTCTCTTCCTCTTTTTTCTCGGCTTTTTTCACTTCTTTTTTCTTTTCTGTTGGTTTTTCCTCTTTTTTTTCAGATTCCTTGATTTTTTCTTTTTTTTCTTTTGGTTCTTTTTTTGTTTTTTCTTCTACTTCTTTTTTAGTGGCAAGGTATTCGCGAACATCAATTTTATCAGGAAATTGTATTTCCGGGCGCACAATCCGAACCTTTAGTCCGATGTTTCCGATTTTGGTTCGTGCACTGGCTTTTCCAAATCCTACTAGGTTAATTTGGTCCCCTACTTTTTTCATATATCCTTGTGCCAATCGTTGTTTTCGTTTGCGCTGGCCTTTTCCTGCGATTACACCTTTTATAATAATCTCTGCTCCTTGAGCACCGGCCATCATAATATTGCGCAAACTTCGATACACCACGCTTCGCCATGAAAAACCGCGCGAAATCATACTGGCCATTTGATCCACGACTACTTGGGCATCCAAGTTGGGCGTGGGAATTTCCCTAATCTCGAGTTGTGGATTATCAATTTTGAAGCGTATTTTGATTTCCTCGGTTAGTTGTCGAATGGTTTGACCGCCTTTTCCAATTGCCAATCCCGGTGAGGTTACATTAACCACGATTCTGGTTACCAGCGGCGTTTTAACAATCTCTGATTTGGTAAAACCAGCCCTGCCTAACTCTGATTTTAAGTATTTATCCAATTCAATGTTTCGGATGCCTTGTTCTACAAAAGTTCTTTCAATCATTAATTTCACCACTTGTTTATCGAGTCTCCATTAGAATTACTTCCAAATGGGCGCTTTTGCGCTTTCGAACTTTTCCACCAAGTCTTCCCTGACTTTGAGTGCTCCTTCTTGCAAATGCTTGAGAAGCAAATGCATGCCATACCACTAGTTTTTCCGTATCCAATCCCTTGTAATCGGCATTGGCTTTCGCATTTCCTAATAGTTTTTGAAAGGCACGAATGGTTTTGGTAGGGAATCGCCCTGCTTTGGCACCTCTTAGCGTAGTGCCTTTTCGATGGGCTACTTTTTTGTTGTACCGTTTTAAGGGCACATATCGTTTTTTGGCTAAAACATCTTGCAAAAAAGATTCACTCCACTTCAAACTCTTTCCCTTTAGATAATTGCACAGCTCTGTGGAATATTTGAGAGAAACATTGGCGCCAATGGCTTTGGATTTGGCTGCCTTTTTGGTCGCTTTTGTCGAGACCGTTGCATTGTAATATCGTTTTACCATTTTTTCCCTCTTATCCGCGTTGACTAATCGCAGTAGAGCTTCGTGTTGCTCCGATTCCTGCTTTTCCATGCAATAATCGTTTTCGCGTTAACACGAGTTCTCCCAAATAATGCCCGAGCATAATGGGTTTTATTTCAACTGTTTCAAACGAGTTTCCGCGATAAACCGCAAACTGTAATCCCACCATTTTGGGAATAACAATCGCACTTCTTCGATGGGTTCTAACGGGCTTTGGTTCTTTTCCAGTTTTTTGGGCTTCCGCTGCTTTTTCAATGCGCTTTAATAATGGCTTGTTAAATCCCCGTAACAAACTTCTTTTTTGCCTGGAACGACAAAGTTTGGCAAATTCTTCTAATCGCATGCCTTGTAGTTCTTCCAATGTTTTTCCACGAAACAAAAACGTTTTAGCCATTTTTTTTCACCATTTTATTTCTTTTTTCTTCCCGTTCGTTTGGACGCAATAGCACCAACCTTTCTGCCCGGGGGACGGTGCCTGCTCACACTCTTGGATTTTCCCGGGTGATGTTGACTGCCCCCAAATGGATGGTCAAAGGCATTCATGGCTACTCCGCGAATGCTAGGATAATGTCTTCTTCGGCTTTTCATCCAATGATAGCGTGTTCCAGCCTTTAATAATGGTTTTTCTTGTCTGCCCCCGCCTGCACAACATCCAATCATAGCCCTGCTTTCAACTGGCAAGGAAACAATTTTACTGGAAGGAAGCTTTACAAGTGCTTTGTTGGAATCTTTTGACATGATTAACGCATACAATCCCGCAGCCAATACTAGGGTGCCGCCATCTCCTGCTTTTCGTTCGATCGCAAAGATAGGGCAGCCTTCCGGAATCTTTTTTAAGGGCAATACATTTCCAATCGCAATTTCCGCTTCCAAACCATACTCCACATGTTTTCCTTTTTGAAGGCCTTCTGCTGCTACTACCATTTCTTCCTGGTTGTCCTCAAACACAATCTTTGCCAGTACTCCTGTTCTGCCCCGATCCGTTAAAAGTTCCATTACTTGGCCATGCAATACAGATTCTTTTTGGTGCGCATTTAAGGAAACATACTTGGCCTGGCCTCTAGACTTTTTAGTAGCTAAAAAAGTAAAAGAGCCTTTTCCTCTTCGCTGTGATCTTAACCGGTTTCCCATGCGTTCACCTTACAATACGCCAAGTTTAATAGCAATGTCTCCTGCCTTGAATTTTTTATCCAATTTTACAAAAACCTTTTTTCTTCCTTTGCGATCCCGTACTAAATTAATACCAACTACTTTTACTTGGAATTGTTCTTCCACGACTTGTTTAATTTCCGTTCGTGTAGCAGAATCTCTAACCACAAAAGCAAGTTTGTTTTGGCTTTCAATCATTCCAACTGCTTTTTCTGTAATCAATGGATAGTATAGGGTTTTTCCCAATCCGGTTTTGGTTAACTTTTTTTCTTTTGCCATTTTATCCACTCTTCTTTTTTTCTAATCCTTGAATGCTTCCTTCAGTCCAAACCGTTAGTCTTCCAGAAACCGCGCCCGGTGCCAATAACTCTGCATTCAAGTTTTGCACACTAACAATGTCCACGCCTTCAAGGTTTCGTGCGGCCTTATACACTTTAGCGTTTTTAGAGGTTACAATCAAAATGCTTTTTTTGCGCTTAAACTTTCTTCCCCTTCTTTTTCCTTTTCCCGCCCGAATTCTTTTCTTTTTTTTCGCGTTTTCAATATCCCTAAAAACATGGATTGCTTTTAAGGTTTTTATCACCGCACTGGTTTTTTCTATTTCCTCAAATCCTTTTTCAATTATAAGTGGTAATTGTATTTCTTTGGCTACCTGGTGACCCCTTTTTTTTACTCTTTCTAGTTGGGTAGTGGCGGCAATCGCGCTTTGTAAGGCTTTCTTTTTTTCTTTTTTATTAATGCATTCTTTCAAGTTTTTTTCTACTTTTGGGGGATGTGCTCTTACACCACCAACTGCTTGGGGTACTCTTGCAACTTGTCCAGCAGCCAATGTCCTACGATTCTTCATGCGTGGTAATCGTGCATGACCAATATTAATAGTGCGTTCTGGAGCAGGCAAACCCCTATACCCTACATACACCGCGGTGTTTTGTCTTCCTGCTTTAGGGAAAACCCCTTTGGGTTGTAATCTACTTGATTGAATTGCCAGTACGGCTCGTTTAATGAGACCAGTATTCACTTCGGTTTCAAATACTGGGGGTAAGGTAATTTCCTTGGTTTTTTGACCCGTTAAACTTAATACCGTGGCTTTCATTTTTTCACCTGTTTTTGTTTTCCCGCTTCAGCGAGTTCTTCCGCCACACTTTTTGTTGCTTCTTTCGTTTCTTTTTCTACTTTTACTTTTTCGAGTTTTGGAGCGTCATCTTCTGCCCCAATTTCTTTTTGTTTTACTGGCTTAGTAGAATAGGAAATAATCTGACCAATCTTTTGGGCATTTGGATTCACGTTTCGGGTTGCGTTTCTTAGTGCCACACATCGTTTGGGCGGGCCTGGAATGGATCCTGCAATAATCAAAAAATCGTTTTGTACTTTTCCATAATGTCCAAAACCAGCTGCCGGTGTAATGTTTTTTCCGTTCTCGCCCATTTCCAAAATCTTTTTGTTATACTCGGTTCTAGCATGATAACCCAATTGGCCTGGTCGTGCGACCGTCCACATTACGGTTGCAGGATGCCAGGGAGAAATGCTTCCCACAATCCTTCTTTTTTTGGCCTTGTGGCTCAACATTTTCACATTATGCCTTTTGATTACTCCTTGAAATCCTTTTCCTTTTGTAATCGCTTTAATATCCGCCATTTGACCACGTTCAAACACTTCTTTTATGGTAATGGGTTGTCCGAGTTTTTGCTTGGCAAACCCAAGTTGTTCTTCAATACTGCCATTCAAGGTAATTTCACTTACATCGGGCTTTTTTCTGCCAAAATTAGTTAAACCTGGTTGCGTGTGCACCAATAACCGCACTCCGACCAACTGGTCTTTTTGTTTTTCCAAATCACCCCAGCTTTTTGGGGAAACGTCTTCTTTTTTTTCTTTTTGGATCTCTTTTTCGCCTTTTTTTTGGTGTTTTTTCTTATAAGAACGAATTTTTCTGCCCAAGTGCTTATCTACTTTGTCTGCGGTAATTTCCAAACTAGCAAAAATGCCATTCCCTTTTTCGTTTTTTTGATAGGCTCGAACCCCAAATACTTTAAGAGGAGGACATTCAATTACAGTAGCGGGTAAAACAATTTCTTGGCCAAAACTAATACTTTTTTGTCTTTCATCTTTGGCGACAACATGAAGCATGCCAACCTTGTATCCTAAAAAATTTTGCGGCTTTCCCTTTCCACTGGTTTTTCCAATTGAGCGAAAGCTAGGCGTTTCTTTTTTTGCACGTTTGCGCGGTCGAAATTGCAGGCTGCCTGTTCGAGGACGTGATTTATTTGGCACGATTACTTCACCTAATTATTATCCAAAAATTGCCTTTTCTGGATTGACTGAAAGCAAGGCTCTAAAAAAGGCCGTCTTGTAAAAAAAGCGTTTTGTGGCATTTACCTCCAATCCGGTTCGGGTTGAAAGCAGTTTGCTTTTATACAAGTATACTATATATAGACCCTAAAAAAAGGTATTTAAAAGGGTGCTATAGCCTTACTCTTTCAAGAACCAGAACCGTTCCTCTTCACTACTTTGAGGCGGTTTAGCAAGAGTTGGGCTGGTTTCAATAGCTCTTTCTTCTGTAGTGGTAGTGGTTTCTTGGGTTACTACATTGGTTGGAGTAAGAGGCGCTGGAGCTGGTTCTACTAAAACAGCATTCTTTACCCCCGGAATGCGTGCGTTTCCTTTGGTAGGACTCATTTGATAGGGGGCGCGGGGTTTTTGCAAGCCAAACCAAATAGCCGCAATTACCATAATAATAAGAATAATCAATAATGCCATGGTCCACTCATCGCCACCAAAAGAAACAAAGGCAGTTCCAATGCCATCCCATCCAAATCCTTGACCACCGCTGGTTCCTTGCAAGGAAATAGTTTGTAAAGAACTCCTTCCATCATCCAAAATAACTCGAATATTTACGCTTTCAAGAAAGGATTGGGTTTCACTGGCTTGCAAACCAAATACAATGGTTTTTTTGGTATTCGGGTTTAGAATAAAAGTGGTTTCTTTGATAATCGCGCCATTAATAGTTTCCAAAGAAGCCGTTCCCCGCATTTGCTGGGAAAACTGGCTTTCCAGTTTGGCACTAATTTCAATGGTTTGGTTTCCAGTTCGTTGAACCTGGGTTCCAATTACAAAATCATTTCCAAAACCCAATACTTCCACGGAGCTCAAACGCAATGCTTTCAAAGCTTTTTGACCCGTTGTTTCAGCAATTAGAGTCCCCGTAAATGTTCCATAATTGTTGTTAGAATAAACATCCAAAAAAACAGTTTTGCTTTCAAACGGTTCAAAGCCAAGTGAAATACTATCCGCACTCCAATTAGGAGAAAACCCATCCAACCTGGTTTGAATGGTTTGATGAACGGGCGCATTATTTTTCACGGTAGCAATTACTGTAGTTCTGTTTACAAACACGATTTGAGAAGGAGCCGTAACAATTTGAATATCGCTTCCCACTGGAACTGGTGCCGGCAAAAGTCCCGAAGGAGAAACCGGGGGGGCTAGCGAACCATAAATTGTGGTATACTTGGTATGGCCTTGACAATTTTGGCCTAACACCAAATATTCCAATCGAGTAGAACTCGTATTGTAATATTGAATGGTTGTAGAATAGGTTTTAGTGGTTTGGCTTGGAATACTAAATGAGTTGGGGGAAATCGTTAAATCAGTACCACGCAATGCAACAAATGCTTGGTGATTACTGGAATTGGTTACACTAAACGAAATCGTTCCGGTTTGTTGAATATACTGACTGGCCGGAACTGAAACATCAATGGCACTACATTCATTGCCTTCAAAAGAAGCACTACTTCCAGAATTAACTGTAATGGAAAAACTTTTTGTGCCAATCGAAGAACTACCACAACGTTCACCCTCATTAAAATGGCCCCAAACCTTCAAAAAACCCGTTTTGTGCAAGGTTGCACTGGTATTGTTTGCTTGAATGCTTACCCAAACACTGGCTCTTTCACCAGGGGAAACCAAATCATCAAAAGAATTTTCATTCACCGTAACGCCAGTACTATTATCATAAGCATTTACGCCATCCACAAAAAAAGTTTCTTCCGAGTTGTTTTCAATAAAAAATTCTTGGGTTGTGCTTTCACCGCCATCTAATGCTACTGAATCAGTATCCAAATCAATTTTCGAACAAAAAGGACTATCCTTGTCTCCATTATCGCTTTCTTGGTCTAGCTCCAATATCACTGGTATTTGGGCTATGGTTTCATTAAAACCACAATCTAATCCGTTCTCAAATTCTCCTTTCACTTCAATAATCGCAAATACTGTTTCGGTTTCATTTTCCAAATCATCCGTACTGGCCCGTAACAAGAATTCGCCGGTTTGATAGTCTCCAATACTAGACGGAAAAGAAACTTCTTCTACATCAAAACTAGAGCTACTTTTAGAGAGATCTACATCGTCAATATCAAATCGCTCGTTCGAATTATTTTGAATGCGATACACAAACGTTCTAGAATCATTTTCTCCTAACGAAATAGGGTGCCTTTCAGAAGTAAGCAAAGTACACGCAGGTGATTGGGGCTCTGCTTGAACGGTTACTGGAAAAGAAACAGCGCCAATCTCTCCAAAATCACAATCGGGACCATCTTCAAACTCTCCGCGAATTTGTAGAACAGCAGTTTCAGTTTGAGGGCTTGAAACATCATTCGCGGTTATTTGAACTCTGGTAATACCTTCTGAAAAAGCATTTAGCACGGAATCAAAAAAGTCTTGGACAATTGAAAAAGAACTTGTACTGCTTTCCACAATAGCCTCGGTTACAAAAAACCGTTCGTCCGATTCGTTTACGACGGAAAAATTTTTGTATTGAATCGTGTTTTCCACTAACGTGGTCGGAAACGTAAAAGCCCTAATACTATTACATGCACTGGAAGAAGCAGTTCCGCCATTTTGAATAGTAACTGAAAAGGTTTCTTCCCCGATATTCTGAGAAGAACAGCTAAGAGAATCAAAATGTCCGCTAACACGAACTGTTACGCTATCGGTTTTGTTTTCACTAACCGACTCACTATTCACCTTAAATTTGATTTCTCCGACTTCGCCAGATTCAATTTCTTCATCAAAATCCTTTTTTTGGACAGAAAAATAGTTGCTGTCCTCTTGGAGTGAAACAGAATCTACAAAAAAGGTTTCTTCCGTGTCATTTACCACTTCAAAAGAAATGGTTTCAGAATCGTTTTCGCCCACAAAAACATTGTGCGCCTGAATTTCAATGTCCTGACATCGTGTTTCTTTCACAACACTTGTAATATACGCGTTAATGCTTTCATCTGGTCCTGTAATTCCGGCAAATCCTTCTACGCGATACTCTTCAAAATAATCCGAAGCCGTAAAAACATCAAACCAAGAAAAAGTATCTTCTTCTCCCACTTCGATCCAAAAAATACTGGTTCCGGTTTCAGTAAGCAACTCCCAATTATCGCTTTGCGATAGACCCCAGACTTTTGCCTGTACTATGATTGGCCAAGCATCCGGCGTATCACTCCCTGTTGCCCCCAAAAAAACCGTTAATCGAACATCTATTGTATCATCATCTTGTGCTTCAATGCTATTATCCCACTCGTTTTCAAACTCGCTTTTTAATTCTAGATCAGTAGCAATTACATTAAATTCTGCGGCTAGTGCGGGAGTAGCCAATAACAAGATTCCCAGTAAGAGCACTAATAGCCCACTTGGAATAGAATGATTTTTGAGCATGGGTTCTCTACAATAGAATTCCCACCAAAACCTTTAAATAGTTCTTTCTTTTAGTTAAAAAGTTAATAACCTATTTTTTGGGCTTGGATTTCCTGATTTTGGGTGTTTTTTTGGCATGCTCGGTCATTATGCACTTATCCTGAACAAACAGCAAACCAGCCTTTTTGGCAAAAGCCTTTGTTTTCGCGTTTTTAATGCCTTTTTGAAGCCAAATGCCTTTTACCCTTCCAAAAGAGTCTTGTAGCTTGAGGGCTTGTAGTAATACTTCTAAGGCTTCTCTGCTAGGGCCAAACACCAACACCAAATCAATGGTTTCCGCAATTGAAGAAGGAATTCGCGATAAGGTGGGATAACTCATGCTATTAAACATACTTGTGGCCAAGGGATTTACCGGCACAATTCGATATCCATGGGTTTTCAAGTATACTGCTACCTTATGGCTTTTTTTGGCAGGATCTTTGGATAAACCCACTATGGCAATGTTTCGTAATTGCAGCATTTTTTGAATTTCGCTTGCCATTTTCTATCCCTTAATGTTTCCTATCGGCTTTAGCGCCGCTACTTTCAAGCTAATGCCCGTTTCGTGCATGGTTTCAATTACATCGGAAATGTTTTTGTAGGCTTTTCCTGCTTCTTCCGCTAGTCCTTGCATGGAAGCCGCTTTTACAAAAATACCCTTCTGGCGCATGTCTTGTTGTAGTTGATCCCCACGAAACTCGCGCTTGGCTTTTGTTCTAGACATGGTCCTTCCCGAACCATGCAACGTGCTTCCAAAAGTTTCTTTCATGGCTTTTTTTGTTCCCACACACAAAAAAGAACCGGTTTCCATGCTGCCCCCGACAATAACAGGCTGTCCGGTTTTTTGATAGGCTTTACTCAAGTCTTTTTCGCCCGGTCCAAAGCTACGCGTGCTTCCTTTGCGATGCACCACTACTTTTCGTTTTTTTCCGTCTACCCAATGGTTTTCAAGCTTGGCCATGTTATGCGCAACATCATAGGTTAAGTACATTTCCATTTCTTTTGCACTTCTTTCAAAAACCTCTTCAAAAGCTTTTCTTACTTGGTGCATGATTACTTGTCTATTGGCAAATGCATTGTTGGCAGCACAAGCCATTGCCGCATAATAGTCTTGTCCTTCCTGGCTTTGAAAAGGAACACAAGCCAGGTCTCGTTCCGGAACCGTAGTGTTGTATTTGGGCATGGTTTCAATAAATT
>JAHJAQ010000111.1 GCA_018813975.1 Microcaldota archaeon | reverse complement strand
GCCAGAAATCCTCCAAGAGGCAACTACAATGGTTGCAAAGCAAGCAGATGTCATAGATCTCAATTTAGGGTGTCCCGTTCAAAAAGCCGAGCGACAAGGCGTTGGAGCCGTATTACTCCAAAAACCTGATTTAGTGGAAAAGCTTGTACACGCTATGAGGACAGTCACGGAGAAGCCGATTACCGCGAAAATGCGCTTAGTGAAAAGCATTCCCAAAAGCGTGGCATTAGCCAAGTGCATTGAAAGAGGAGGAGTGAATGCCATTACGGTTCATGGACGCACCAAAACGCAAAAACGAAAAGGAATGATTGATTTTGAAGCGGTAAAAGCCATTAAAGAAAGTGTGGCAATTCCTGTAATCAATAATGGCGGGGTTCAAAACCAGAATTCGCTAGTGGAGATCCAAGAAAAAACTGGGTGCGATGGCTTTATGCTGGCTCGAAGCGCCATTGGAAATCCAGGGATTTTTGCAGAGGTGCAAGGCAAGCAAGGCATTTCAAAAGAAAAAGCATTAAAACGATACTTGGAATTGTGCACAGAATTGAATTTCCGGCATTTTGGAAGAATTAAACAACAGTGCCTGCGATTTGGCCATGCCCTAAACAACAAATCGCTTTCACGAGCTATGGAAAAGGTGCGTTCCTCCAAAGAATTGGAAAAAATCACAAGTACTTTTTAATGTTCGACCTCAATTAAGAAACGGTTTTGAAAAAATGTGCGCTACTACCAATCTTTTTAGTGTTCCTCTTGTTACGGAGCAAGGAAAAACGGTTTATTCCAAAGCACTTTTTGAAAAAAAAGTATTAGACGCGGTTCAAAAAAAAATTCCCGCGCAAAAATTTGGTATTTTGTTTTCGGGCGGCATCGATTCCCTGGTTTTAGCAAAGGCCTGTCAAAAACTAGGAAAAAAACCATTGTTGTTTGTGGCTGGCATAAAAGACCCCATAACAGGCATTCCAAAAGACGTGATGCAAGCACGAAAAGTAGCGCACCACTTGAAATTGTCCTTGATAGAAACAGTGGTTTCTTTTTCAAAAGCACAAAAACTATTACCCCAACTCGTTTCTGTGATTAAAAGCAGTAACCCCGTACAAGTGGGAATCGCCATGCCCATTCATTTAGCCTGTCAAACCGCCCGCCAAAAAAAGTGTCACGTATTACTTTCCGGAACAGGAGCCGATGGATTATTGGGTGGTTTTTTTCGCCAGCAAAACGCTAAAAACCTTAACCAAGTGTGCTTGTCTTACGTGCTAAACGCTTTTGAAAACGATTTGAATCGAGAAAACGCCATTGCCCTGCAAAATAAAGTGGAATTGCGCCGGCCCTATTATGCTCCAAACTTTGTTACGTATTGCTTACAAATTCCCGCCAAAGTCAAGATTGTAGGAAAAACCAATAAAAAACCATTACGCGATCTTGGTTTGCACTGGGACCTGCCTGCTTTGTTGGTTGGTCAACCAAAAAAAGCCGCGCAATACGGTAGCAACGCAGACAAACTTATTACTAAACTTTCCAAAAAGAATGGTTTCAAAACCAAAGGCGCTTTTTTAGAATCTTTTTTAGAAAAACCCAAGCAACGATTAGGTGCTTTAATCAGCGGGGGAAAAGATGGTTGGTTAGCAGCGTTCATTCAACACCAAAAAAACGATTCAATCGAATGTTTAATTGCCATGCAAAGCAAAAATCCGGACTCTTTTATGTTTCATACTCCAAACATTGAGCTTGTGAAAGAACAAAGCAAAGCAAGCAACATTCCATTGATTTTAGGAAAAACACACGGAGCAAAAGAACTTGAATTAAAGGATTTGAAAAAAACCATTCAAATCGCCCAACAAAAATTCAGGTTAGATGCCATTGTTAACGGAGCACTGCAATCCAATTATCAACGTGTCCGCATTGAAAAAGTATGTGATGCACTCGGACTAAAGGTTTATGCTCCGTTATGGCAAAAAAACCAGTTACAAGAACTAGAACAACTCGTGCAAAACGAGTTTGAGGTTATTTTTAGCAGTATTGCGGCCCAAGGATTTAATGAAAGCTGGTTGGGAAGAAGAATTAATGGTCAAACCATTCAAGAATTAGAACACTTACACCAAACACTAAAGATTAATGCTGCGGGAGAAGGGGGGGAATTTGAAACACTCGTACTGGACTGCCCCCTATTCAAACAAAAAATAATAGTTGAAAACGCTACGTCAAAAATGAGAAACGCGTGCACGGGAAAATGGGTTATTAGCAAAACCAAGCTCGAGAAAAAAAATTAAGTGGGAATGTTCTCTAGTCTCACTTTTTGATTTTCGTGTACATTATTTTGCGCTACAAAACCCGCGTTGGTTTCCAGTACAAAAAGAGACGGTTCTTCAATTGAATAACTTGGGCAAGGACTTTCTTCACACGCAACTACATTTTCTTTAATGCCCACAATTGTTCCATTAGGATCCAACCAGATAATATCTAACGGAATCAAAGTATTTTTCATCCAAAAAGAATGCACCTCACTGGAATCAAACACAAACAACATGCCGCTGTTTTGTGCTAATTCTGTTCGATGCATAAGCCCCTGTTGGCGTTCTGCTAAGGAAAACGCTACTTCTAATTCCAGGCAAGTGTCATTTTCAAAACAGGCCAGTGGTTTTTTCTCTAAAGCAAGTAATGCCAAGGGAACCACCAGTAAAACACCCAGTAGCAACACCACCACCACTACAATCCAAAACAGCCACGCCTTTTGCTTTGAAGAAACCATGCTATAACAAAGGACAGAGCACTAAAAAAGCGTTTTCTTCTCTATCGCTGTTTGTTTGTTGGATTGGTCAGTCGCTCAAGCCATCGTTGTATTTGAGCGCGTTTTGCGGGCGTTAAACGAGCCTTTCTAAGATACTTGGCCAATTTCAGTATGTTAACAATTTGGGGTTCTATAAAAACAGGTTTTTTTGGATTGGCCACAGAAACATTCGCATTGTTTTCAAAGTTCGCTTTTATTCCGGCACCCCGCATTTCTTTTTCCACTTCCAAAATTTTTCCATGGTGACGAAGTACTGCACCATCATTTCTTTTCGCTTCACGACTACCCCAATGGTGTTTTGGTTCCTCGGAATGAATCAGCATATCCTGATAGGCTTTTAGGGCAGGATGCACTTTCACCTCATCCATGTGTATTTCAACAACTTGACTGTCTGGAATCCGTCTAACTGCCCGAACTCGGGGTGTGTTTTTTGGAAAAAGAGCATGAATAATTTTTTGTTCATAAAAAATACGTGCGGGTGGTGTTGTAGTGGAAAATATTTTCACGATCGAGCCTCTTGGACCACAAAAACAAATAGGATACTGTGCTCCTTTTCGGGATATACTTTGGTCCGTGCTCCCTAGGCAAATGGAGTAGCGCCCACGTGCCACTGTTTCCACTGTCCCTCCAATCGCTTTAATGCTCCGCTACTCCTCGCAGTTTTTTTAGCCATAGTATTTTCAAGTAATCTTCCGAATAAAAACAGGCCTGAAAAAGCGTTTTTCTATAGCTTGGCTCCGGTTCGGGCCAGTCCATCCAATGCCCGTTCAAAGCCCTCTCCTTTTTCCGTTAAGCGATACTCGATCTTGATTTTTGGGCCCATGGCAATATTCTTGGAAATCAATCCTTTTCCTTCTAAATCCTTTAAACGAAGAGAAAGGGTTCTAGGGGTAATTTTTGGGATGTCATGGAGCAAGGAATTAAATCCCCTTCCTTGGCGGGTCTGAAACAAAATAGCCAAAATATGAAAGCCAAACTTTTGGCCCGCCAGTAGAATGGTTTTCTCCATATTGTCAAATTCTAGCTTTCCAAAACCCACGTTATCACCAAAAGTAAACCACTATACTTGTTATAATCAGTATCAAAGTTATATTAAAATATTTCGACTATGCAAAAAATAGCTGGTATCAAACTTATAGTTAGTATATTTAAAGGCCGATAGCGTAGTTTGTCTGCAATGGTTGTGGGGTTAAATGGGAATGAATTGGATTGAGTTTGTCAAAAACGCGCCTCCTCGCCTGGTTGTCCCTCGAATTCGGGGGACAGCGGGTTCTTTTTTTGGGTTTCGCGAGCGCCCTAAGAAAAAATCAGTTACTTTGATGCAGTGGGCACGATAAAATTCTTGCTTGCTATTTTGATTTTTGGGTGTTATTCTGCTATTCTATATTCACGGTTTTTTTGCTTTTTTTTGCTATTGGTAGAGTAGATGCCAACAATATGAAGGTTCTATTTGGGGGGTATTTGGCAATTAAACCACTTTTAGAACTGCTACATAATGTTTTGGTGGTTTGACGATGGTTTTTTATCCTACTTTGGTTGTTTTATTAGTGGGATGATAATAGTATGGTTTCATCGGTAATTCAAATTTCTGAACTCAAATATCAAATCCGTGGAAAGCAACGAGAAATAGAGCACCTTAACAAGGTCTTGGATCGAAAGCGTAAGAATGGCTTGTTGAGTCAGGATAGTGAGCGTGGATTACTAGACCAGCAAGAGCAATTGTTTCTGGATATTCAAGATATTGAGCAGAAAATTCGCGGTATGGAAAATGAGGAAGCGCGCAAAAAAAATCTTAGAGAATAAACGCTTTTTTTGGCGAGAATTAGATCTTTTTTGTTTTAACTTTTTGACCTGATTTTTATGTCTTTTTTTTTCTAGCCTCTTTTTGCGGAATGCCTCCCTTTTTTGCTCCAACACGTGTCGCTCGAGATCGTCTGGAAGCCGCACTACCAGTTTTTCGGGACACGCCAAGATCTTTTGCGCCACCGCCGCCCCTTCCACGACCTCTTTTAGTTAGTCGTTTTACGCGCCAAACAACTCTTTCACGAATCACTTCTCCAGGAACGGTTACCAATCTGGTTTCGTATCGTGGAACATACCTGCGAAAAATAACATAATCTTCTCCAATCTGCACTCTTTTTGGTACGCTCTTGCTAGGTCCGCGGACTTTGTGGATACTTGGCACGGCTGGCAATTTAATCCTTTTACGGGAAAAACACCGCCCGGTTTTGAGGATAAAGTTCCTGCGTTTGAAGTAAAAATTGAAGGTGGAAAAGTATTGGTTTCAAGCAAACCAAAAGAATAATACTTAAACCAAGTAAGTTGTCTACATAACTTATTCTTGGCTTGGCGATTTTGTTTCTCCGCCTTTTTCACAAATTTTACTCTACCGTAAAGAAAACTCTACATCTACAATCCACACTTTTATGCCTTTGTTGGTTTTAGGGTCGACTTGTACTAAAAAAGCGTCATCATAGAGCACTACGCCAGTGTGAAGATAGGCGACTTGTTTAAGTGTCTCTACTTTTTCTTGTAATTCAACCGCATTTGCAAAGTTTTTCAATAAGTAATCAATATTTCGCGTAGGGCGTTTTGGAGCATTGAATGATTTAACAAGGTATTTTCCTCGTTGGGTTAAATCCGTTACTAATAATCCGTGTTCTCCATTAATTTTAATTCTTCGCGTAGTGGGGGGAATGTGTGGTTTTACTGCTTCAATCTCTCGTAATTGACTAAAAAAGGCGATCTGTTTGGGTAATTCTATTGGGGCGAGTATTTTTGCAACACTGTTTCGTTTTAATTTTTGCACAACCATATAAGGAATTGTTTTTCTTCCCACTTTTATCTTGCAAAAAGTCGTTTTTTTGCTGTATCCCTCCAGTTTTGCTCCTTCGCGTTTCATTCTTCTTTTCATCTGATGTTGAAACCAATGCTTGGAACGAATCTTTATTCCAGTTTCTTTTCCAGCAAGCACTGTTCCTTTAGCTGTTTTTCCACTGGCTTTGATCGCTCTTGCTCTGCGCATACAAAACTTACTGTGGCCCCGCTAAAAAAGGTTTACTTTTTTTTGCAACCGCCAATTAAAAGTATAACGCCTAGAATGGCTAGTATTCCGCTGCCATACCATTTAGTGTTAACATCCTCTGTCATAAAGAAAAGATAGGCTGCAATTAGTAAGAGTACTACTCCTACAACAAGTGCTCCGGTTTTTGAATTACATGTAGTCATATTTTGTTCCTCCCAGATTTGTTTTTATCAAGATTCAAGAGCTAAATCATTAAATAGTATGGGATTGCGTTTTCAACCTCTTCAAATGAAACCAATGAACAAACTATTGGTTTTGTTCGTTTAATTTAAGGGGTGTTTTTTAAAAAATTCCCACATGGCCTCGTTTGCGCTTATATCCTGGCTGATAGGACCCATTGATTTTATCCAATCCATGCATTTTTGGGATTTCAATCCTTCTTGGCATGGAGAACCATACGATCCACCAGGCCATTGATGTCCCATATCCTCAATTGTGCACAAGGAAACCTCTGTGTCCTCCATGCTTGGACCATATGTTATACAAGTAGCGTTATTGTTTTCAAAAGTAACTTGTGATGCCCCCGTAACTCTATTCAATTCTCTCCAATCATCAAAAAAACCAGGTACCGAATCGCATTCCCATTTAAACGATTCTTCGGGACAAAGAATAGCAGACACTTTGCAAAAAAATTCTGCAGAACAACCACCACACAATCTACTTTCAGCATAACCCGTACAAGGATCTTTTGTTCCGTGAAAATGAATCGTTGGAACCGGTCTTTCAAGAGGACAACTTTCAAACACGCCTTGTGCACCGATGGGCGCGATTGCCGCAATCTTATTCGATAATTCACACGCAAGACGATACGCCATAATCGCTCCATTTGAATGGCCCGTAACAAAAATTCGGTCTTGATCCGCATTAAAATCTGCTTGTAGTTGGTCAATCATTTTTGAAATAAATCCAACATCATCCACATTTTCTTCCATGGCAGAAGGACAACATCTACCCCCATTCCAGGAACCAAGCGTTTTACCAAAAAACTTTTTACCGGTTCCCTCAGGGTATACTGCAATAAATCCTTCTTTATCAGCGGTAGTATCCATCAAGGTAAATTCTTTCATGCTTTCTCCGTTTCCACCGCCACCATGAAGAACCAAAACAACCGGAGTTAAATTTTCTCCCGTGTAAGAGGGGGGAACATGAACCAAATAAGTTCTTTTTAGCCCATCATGCCATACTGAAAAATCATAATCGCCCGGGCCCCGTTCAGATCGCATAATAGAAAGTATGCCAAAAAACACAATCACCAAAAAAATAACGCCAATCCAAATTACTATTTTCTTTGTATTCATATTGTTGAAGCCTTCTATATAGAATATATTATGGTCTGCTTAGTTATGGTCTGCTGCTCTTATTTCTTCTGCAAACCACCCTTCCAGAATGTGTGTTGCAACTAGTTCTTTTATTCTATTGCTGCACGGATAGTGTTGTACCAACCGCCCAACCATTTTTTTTATTTCCGCTTTTGTCCATTTTGGACGGTAAATCCCCCAATTAAGCGGTTTAATAATCCTTGACAGGTAATGATAATCCGGGGTAAACGCATTAACAATTCTTAAAGCAATGATTTCATCGGTTGGTGGTTTCCCCGCGCTTTTTGAAAAAAGGGCGTTCCAATTAATTCGTTCTGCAAGCTTAAAATCGACTAGGCCAACTTGGTTTCCTCTAAAAACAATGTTCCCAAAGTGCGGGTGTCCATGAATAACACCGGCTGCCTGAACGCGACCAATCATTCTAAATATTTTAGCCAATCGTCCAGCCAGTATTTTTTGTTTTGCTTTAATTTTTTGAATGCATTCGTTTCGTTCTGTTCCGTGCAAGCCAACTAACGTATATTCTAGGTCTATTAATGATCTGTTAAAAGCACTTTGTGTTTTTCCACCCGGTTCAAACTCTATTATCTGATTTTTATAGTCAACTGCACTAATCCTCGGAACCCAAATGCCCTTTCGTTGTAACCACGTAGCAATATCAACCATCTCTTGAATAGTGGCCGGTTGATGCCCCGTTTCTCTCGCCAGTTCTGCACTCCCTTCTTTGTTCAAAAATCCTCGTTCCCGAAAACCCCTAAATCCTCTTCGCTGTATTTGAGCAAGTGTTCTTCCTTTTCTAGGAACAATAACCCTTCTTCTGGTAGTCCAATTTGTAGATTCAAGTCCTTCGGGGGTCCTTTTTTTGCCGGAAATGCCAAACCCCAATCTACTTTAAGATCTCTTTTAGTGGGGGATTTTCTAGGGCCCCTTCGCGGAAAACGATTCGATTTTTTTGGTTGTGTTTTAAGCATCAAAAAAAGAATGGTTTCAAGCTATTTTAACATTCCACAACCAATTGTCTACATAACTAATATTTCGGTTTGGCCATTTCCCGTTCCGCAATTCCCTCTGATTTGGGCCACTTCTAAGCCATCTGTGAGAGCCGGGCCCTTGCGATTCCGCTAAAAATCGCAAGATGCGAATAATTGGGGCCCGAAAAGAACTTATTAAAGCATAACACGGATTATACGGCACTGTTGCGAAGGAAACTTTCAAAAAATCGAAAAAAACGGCCATTGAAAAATGGCTTGAAAACGCCCTAAAACGCGTTTTGGGGAATGGGGTTGCCGAGCGAGAATAATGTTATGTAGAAGTTGTGCCTGGGTTCAACAGAAATCGTTGCGTTCGAGGGTCTTGGAGATAGCGCTTAAAATGCTGCTGAAAAAATGCGTTGTCTCTTGCCGTTCTTTGGCGAGGGTGCTGACTTGTAATGCGTTGCAATTCTGCAATATCGCTCATTTCCTGACCACTTAACAAGGTCTTTTTGGAAGGGATTTTTCGGTGTGAAGACGGCCTTTTCCTTAGACTGGGAGATGTTCGTAAGGCCATTTTCTATTCCCCCGGCCTCCTTTTTCGTTTCAGGTTTTGCACGTCTTGAGCCATTTTTTTAAGGGATCTAAGGCTTTCCTGCCTTCGATCGGAATCGTCAAATTGCCTTAAATTGGCTTGAAGCAGTTCGTCCAAGGCTTTTTTAGGGGGTTTTTTCACAAAACCAACTCTAAGTTATGTAGCATATAACTACATAATTCTATTTCCGAGCGCGTAACGTCAAATCCAGATTATATTTGCGCTTTACCAATGAAAAATCTTCCTTATAATGCTCCAAGATTTTTAGTTGTAAGGGATTTTCTCCAATTTCCGTGTTTACTCTTGGAAAAATGCTAAAATACCATTCTCTTTTTTCATTAGGCCCTAGATTTTCCAAGCGAATTTCCTGGCTGTTTTTAAGTCCCCCCATATCCAATGCCAGTCGATAACCGGTTCGTAATTGTACTGTGGCGGTAGTGGGTTCTTTGGACTTGTTCTGAATTTCCACAAAAAAATCCACGGGCTCTCGCCTGGAAAGATTCAAGGAGTACGGTGTAAAGTGCGTTGTAATATCCAATACCATTCTTTCACCCATAGTATCTAGTGATTATGGTAATAAAGTCTTTTCCAAAAACCTTAAATACCTGTTCAGAATAATCTATTAGAAATTCTAAAAGTTTTTTAGTGGTTTTATGGAGCATCCTGAAGCAAGCCTTGTACGAAAAGAGTGGATTGTACGCAAAATGGATTTGCCTCCAGAGGTTAAGCTAACGCGTAGATCCTTGCTTCGCTGGTTTGCCCTTTCAACTGGACTTATTTCCCCTAAAGAATCGCGGAGCACGATCTTGGATATTTTGGATTCCTTGTTTTTTTTATTGCTTTCCCAAAATCAAAATCCCACTACCTTAGAATTACAGGCTTTTTTAAAAGAAAAAAAGAACAAAACCATTTCCGAAAAACTATTACTCTATCATTTAAAGCGTTTAATTGATTTGGACTTGCTAGTGCGCAAAAGAAAACACTATTACTTGAATGCTGCTCCGAACAGTCCTGCAGGAGATTTTACGGCTACTTTTAATCATTGGATAGCCGCTCAATTAAATCAGACTCTGCAAGAATTAGAGAATGTTTCTGGGCAATTGGCGGAAAGCTATCGAAATGCCAAGTAGGTGAGATAATGTCCAAACAATTGTTATCTTTTTTCCAGGCCTTAGAGAAATTAAAAAAAATCAAGCGAACCGGTTGGATTGAAAGAGGGGTTAAAGGGCCAGAAAGTATTGCAGACCATTCTTTTCGAATGACTATACTCGCTTTAACCTTAGCTGAAAAAATGAATTGCAATCAACAAAAACTAGTGGATTTGTGTTTGGTGCATGATTTGCACGAATCGATTTGTGGTGATTTAATCCTTGATTTTTCTCGTTTTGGTGGCACGTTCAAAGGCTTGCCTCCGGAAGAAAAAAAACAAAAAGAATTAGATGCTAAAAACAAATTGTTTTCAATGTTGGATGAAAAAACAAGAATCCGTTTTGAAGTGTTGTGGGTGGAATTTGAAGAGGGTGTTTCCAAAGAGGCCAAAATTGCTAAGCAATTGGATAAGCTTGAAATGCTTTTCCAGGCAAGCGAATATCACTCCCAAAAAAACTTTGAAAAAGAAATTTTTCCTGTCTTTTTACAATGTAATCGAGCGTATATCACAGAACCCGTTCTAAAAGAGTTGCTGGAAGAACTAATCCAAAAAACCCCCTAATCTTATTGTATCGGGGTTAACCAATCACTGAACTGATCATTTTTGCCATGCACAATTTCAGAATAAGTTTTTTGTAGTCTTTTCGTAATCGGCCCTACTTTTCCTTTTCCTACTTTTCGATTATCAACAATGGTAATAGGGGTTACTTCTGCGGCAGTTCCCGTAAAAAACACTTCATCCGCACTATACAATTCTCCGCGACTCATTTCTTTTTCTTTGAGTGGAATGCGTTGGTTTTCAGCGATTTCAATGATTGATTTTCGAGTAATTCCGGCTAAACAATTGCTTAGGGGTGGCGTGTACAAAACCCCTTCTTTTACTACAAAAATGTTTTCTCCGGTTCCCTCTGCTACAAATCCTTGATCATCCAATAAAATAGAATCAATGCTTCCTTCTTCTAATGCTTCTACTTTTCCCAATGCACTGTTTGCATAAGCTCCGCAAATTTTTGCTTTTGGCGGAATCGCGTCAGGACTGTTTCGAATCCAAGTGCATACTTTTACTTTTGCCCCTTGTTCTATTGCCTTTTTTCCCAAGTAATGTTCCCAAGGCCAAGCTGCAATTCCAAGTTGTACGGGGTTTGGTTTGGGGTTTAATCCCATAGCCCCATATCCGTAGTATACTAGGGGGCGGATATAACATTGTTTTAACTTGTTTTTTTTCACGGTTCGGATAATCGCCTTTTTGATCTGGGGTCGTGAAAACGGTATTTTGATGCCAAAAATTTTGGCACTATCTTCTAATCGTTTGAGGTGTTCGTCTAATCGAAAAATTGCCGGGGGTGATCCAGTATAACAGCGAATTCCTTCAAAAACACCCGTTCCATAATGTAACGTGTGTGTTAAAAAGTGTACTTTGGCGTCCTTCCATTTTTTGAATTTGCCATTCATCCAAATGAATTTTGCGGTTTTCATAAACCAAGAACGGTTTTAAAGTATAAAAAAACCCACCAAAAACGTTATGTAGACGTCT
>JAHJAQ010000110.1 GCA_018813975.1 Microcaldota archaeon | reverse complement strand
TTATTCTTTTTGTAGGGGTCTTGTGTATATATTCTCTACTTATGGTGAGACTATGAAGTTGTTTTTGGTTCGAAATGCTGAAACCGAGTGGAATACGGAAAAGCGCTTGCAAGGTCATCAGGATAGTGTGCTAACTGGAGAAGGCAAACAACAATCCAAGCGATTGGCCGAATTATTAAAAAACGAGCATTTTGATGCTGCTTTTTCAAGTGATTTGGGAAGAGCCATTGACACCGCCAAAACAATTTTAGAATCGCATGCGGGTATTGAATTGCATCGCAAGTCAGAATTGCGCGAAAGAAGCCATGGCATTGTACAAGGCATGACCCAACGAGAAGCATTTAAAAAATATCCTGAATTGCAAAAACAACGATTAAAAGACAAGTTTTTGTTCAAAAATCCTAAAGGGGAAAGTTATGAGGATGCCTTAAAGAGACTAATGCCTTTTTGGGAAGAACTAAAAGAAAAACATGCCGGGAACAATGTGCTGATTGTATCGCATGGGGGCATTACACGATTGTTATTGAGTTTAACCACGAATGTTTCGCACGAAGAAGTTCTTTCGATTGACCAGCCACACGACTGCATTTATGTAATTGAAGACGCGGATTCTAATGCGGTTGTAAAACACTTGACTTCACAAGGATTGTTAAAAGGCGCTTTAAAAAGAGTGCAATTAAAAAAAATGCCCAAGCCCGAAGAAGACGAAGACGATATCGGGTTCGATGATGAATAAAATCACTTAAAAATCGCTTTTTTCTTCTTCTTTTGCTTTTTCTTCTAAGATTTTTAAGAATTCTTCGTGCAACAATTTCGCTCGTGGGTGCTTTCCAGTTTCCAAAAACTCTTTGATTTCTTTTAAGGCATAATTACTGCCAATTATTTGGGGCATTACCACATAGTCTGCTCCGTTATTATATAATCCAAGCGCGTCTCGATAATAGTGCGCGCGTGCAAAAACCATTATTTTAGGATTGGCTTTTTTAGCGGCTTTTAATATTTGAATGGCAGTAGCGTTTTCTGGAACTGTTAACACTAATAGTTTGGCTTTGTTCAAGCGAACTCGCTCCCATACTTCATGGTTATTGCGCGAGGCATAAATCGCAGTAAAACCTTTTTGAATAAAGTGTTGTACGATTTCAGGATCTTGGTCTACTACTACCACGGTTCCAGCCGATTTTAATTGTGTGGCTAAAGCGCTTCCAAAAACACCCGCGCCAGCCACGACAATATGGTTTTCCAGTTCTTCTTTGTCTTTGGGCAGCTTTTCCAATTCAATGAGTCTTCTTTCAAAAAATAGAATGCGCGCACGCGGAAAATACTTGTGGAAAAAACCATAAAATTTGTCGGCACGATTAATCATGTATGGCGTAGCAATCATGGAAATGATTATGGTCCAAATCGCAAGGTTATAAATGGGTTCCGTGATTTGGCCTAGTACAAATCCTTGGCTTGCCAGAATAAACGAAAATTCTGATGACTGGGCTAAAGCCAGTCCAATAAAAGTGGCTGCTCGCAATCCAAACCCGGCGGACAAGTTTACCAAACCAAAAATAATCGGGTTTAGAATAAACACTACGCCAAGCATAACTGCAAAAATAAGTAAGGGGGCTTCAAATGGTAGCAAGGTTAATTGCATTCCCAGTGAAACAAAAAACACGGTTGCAAATAAGTCTCGAACGTATTGAATAGTTGAAACCGCTTCTAAACTAAACGAGCCGCGTGTTAAAGCCAGTCCTCCAATAAAAGCGCCAACCGGAATGGAAAAATTCAAGTAAACCGATAGGGCTGTAAAAAAGAAAAAACTCGATAGAATGGTTAAATAAAATATTTCAGGAGATTTTGCAGCATAGCGAATAAGTCTTCCAAACACAAACCGATTTAATAAAAAGGCAAGGACTAGGATCGCACCCAAGCTTGCAATAATATTGAAAAACAAACCAGCGTTTGAAATAGCCGCTGGATTGGCCAGGAGGGGCAAGGCCAATACCGCTACCAAATCTTGTACCAATACATATCCAATAATGAGCTTGCCTTCCAGAGAATTCAATTGTTTTCGTTTTGAGAGGATTTTGACAACAATTACAGTACTACTAAAGGCCATCATAAAGCCCAAATAAACCGATTCAATGAGTGCTAGGCCCAAAAAATTTGTGAGAACCGTTACAATGGAAACCGTTACAACAATTTGGCTTAGTCCTCCCAATAGAATAGGGCGCTTGAATTGCCATAACCTGGAAAAATCAATTTCCATTCCTAAAGCAAACAGCAAAAAAGCCACGCCAAGCTCTGCAAGCACGGCAATGTTAGCATGGTCTGTAATAACCCCTAATCCCAGCGGTCCAATTAATAATCCTGCAAAAATATAGGCTACAATCAAGGGCTGTTTGAATCGCTTGAAAATGAACGCAAGAAAGGTTCCGGCCAGAATAATCAAGCCCAAGTCTTGCAATAGAATGGCTTCCATGCTATATCACTAGCACTAAAGAATTCGGAATTTAAAAAGGCATTGGCGCCCTATCTAGGCCGTCTGACGGTTCGGTTCCGCTGCAATCTTTGCTTGGTTCGTTTCACTTCTCTTTTTAATTTTGGGTATCTTTCCAATGCGTCCCGGTATACTTTGCTTGCTTTTCTACTTGCCAGTCGCCTATACGCTTTAGCACGCTTGGATAGCGGGCGATAACCTGGAAGTACAATCTTGGTTTTTTTGACGGTTCCACGCCATTTTTGTGCCCCTGAATCAAATTTCATTTCAAAAAGCAATGAATTTTGTTCTGGTTTATGTATGGCGTTTGGATTGAAAGAAGACAAAAGCCTTCTTCTTTTTATAGGGCTCTGGAGCAAATCAACAATGCCGGAATGGTTCACTCCGTATGCAATTCCAATAACCGGTTTGCGACCCAAACGACGGTGCATTTCAGGGGCAATAGCTTGTTCAGCTTTTTCGGCAATAATCGCGTTTCTGAACAAAACCGTTACCCTGTCCAAGTCTATCTTTTGCAAAAAAGCATGCGTTCGAAGAGTGCGGCTGTTTGGTTTAACTCCTCTTTTTTCAAAAAGATGGTCGCCTAATGTTATGTCTAGAAATGCAAAGGATTCTCTAAGAATCCTAGAAGAACCTTCAAGGGATTCAACTCTTTTTAAGTCAATATCCACATCTCCCACAAAAACGGGTTTTTGTCGAACGTTTGGAGCGTTCAGTAGTTTTTTATATCCTGTTAGTTCCGGTAGTTCTTGTGCTAAAGAGACATCAAAAGGCGTGTCCTTTGCTTTTTCCAGAACCAAGCAATCAACTTTTTCACTGGGAATAGTCGCGTCTTGCCTGTGGCGTTCGTGACTGACAATGTATATTGCGTTTTTTGTTTCAACTCTAGTCCAACCCATTTAATTTCACTTTTTTCCATTTTGGGCCACTAGGAGTGTCCATGATTTGAAGGCCTTTTTCCTTGAGCTGGTCTCGAATCGCATCGGATTCCACCCATTTTTGTTGGCGACGCAATTCTTCTCTCTTTTCAATCAGTTTCATTAATTCAGGCGCAAGAACATCGGTTTGTTTGGGTTCAAAATTCAATACCCCTAACACGGAGTCGCACTTTTTAAAAGCGTCTAAAAGGATTTTCGCATCCGCTTGTCCTAGATTTTGCGCATCCAATAATTGGTTGGTTTTTTTGGAAAAATCAAACAACACTGCAAATGCTTTGGGAGTGTTTAAATCGTTATCCATTTCTTGTTCAAACTGTTTCAAAAAAGAATCCCTTATTTTTTGGGTTTTGGGATTGGCTGGAATATTGGTTTTGGTTTCAAGCAATCGTTGAATGGTTTCATTTACTTTTCCCTTGCTTTTTTCTATTTTTTCCACTTCTTTTAA
>JAHJAQ010000013.1 GCA_018813975.1 Microcaldota archaeon | reverse complement strand
TTTTACGGAAGAAGATTTAAAAAAAATAGAAAAAAAAATGGAAGAAATAATCCTAAAAAACCGGAAGCTTGTCAGGCATGAAATAACCAAAAAAGAAGCATTGCAAAAATTTGAAAAAAACATTTACAAAAAAGAACTTATTGAAGAATTTGCAGGCGAAGGAGAAAAGCTTTCTTTTTATTCTCAGGGAAATTTTTTTGATTTGTGCAAAGGCGGCCATGTATCTGAAACAGGAAAAATAAAAGCATTCAAGCTATTAAAAAGCGGTGGCGCGTACTGGCGTGGAAGCGAAAAAAACAAAATGTTACAGAGAATTTATGGAATTGCTTTTCCTGAAAAAAAATTATTGGATGCTTTTTTAAAACAAAAAGAAGAAGCTGAAAAAAACAGCCACATCAAGCTTGGAAAAGAATTAGACTTGTTTTTGATTTCTTCTCGGGTCGGAAAAGGCCTGCCGTTGTGGACGCCAAAAGGCGCTTTTGTAAGGAACAAACTTGAAACTTTTATGCGTGAAGAACAGTTTTCGCGTGGCTATGAGATGGTTGTAACACCGCATTTGGGGCTGAAAAAGCTTTACGAGGTTTCAGGGCATTATCCTTATTACAAGGAAACAATGTATTCTCCTGTTAAAATTGAAGACGAAGAATACATCTTAAAACCAATGAACTGTCCTTTTCACATTGAAATTTTTGCTTCTAAAAGAAGAAGTTATCGTGAACTGCCTGTTCGTTTTGCAGAATTTGGAACTGTTTATCGCTTTGAAAAATCCGGAGAACTAAGCGGATTATTGAGGGTTCGCGGTTTCACACAGGATGATGCTCATTTGTTTGTTACGCCAGAACAATTGCGTTCAGAATTCGGTGGAATCTGCGATATTATACTTAAAATATTGAATGTGTTTGAATTGGGTAATTTTCGGGTTCGGTTGGGAACAAGGGATACTGAAAGCAAAAAATATGTGGGCAGTATTGAAAGCTGGAAAAAAGCCGAACAAGAAATAGAAGCGGTTTTAAAAGAAAAAAAAATTCCTTATTCTTTAGAGCAAGGAGAAGCTGCTTTTTACGGTCCAAAAGCGGATATTATTGTAAAAGACGCTTTAGGAAGAGAATGGCAGTTGGGAACCATTCAGGTGGATTATAACCTGCCGGAACGGTTTGACCTTTCTTATATCGGCAAAGACGATAAACCGCACAGGCCGATTATGATTCATCGAGCTCCTTTTGGCAGCCTCGAACGATTCATGGCGATTTTGATAGAGCATTATAAGGGTGCTTTTCCTCCTTGGCTTTCTCCAAATCCGGTCCGCATTTTGACTTTGGCTGACAGGCATTTAGATTATGCTCAAAAAATAAAAAAAGAACTGGAATCCTTGTGGATTCGCTCGGAGATTGATGATTCCAACAACACGCTATCATATAAAGTGCGCCAGGCAGAACTTGAAAAAGTGCCTATCATGCTTGCCGTGGGTGACCGAGAACAAGAAAACAAAACCGTTACAATCCGCCTGAAAACGGGAAAACAGTTTCCCGGTTATGATTTGAAAAAATTCCTGCAAAAAACAAAAGAAATTATTGACAAAAGAGAATCCCATTTTTCGTATTGATGCAATATGCCAGAAGAATTTTGTCAGGTTTTAGTAAGCGCTACGAGTCAAGAAGAAGCCAACCAGATTTCGGATGCACTGGTTACCAAAAAGCGCGTAGCGGGTTCTTTGATTTTAAAAGGGCCTTCTCGTTATTGGTGGAAGGAAAAAATAGTTGAAAAAGAGTATTATAATATCCAAGCTTTTTCTTTAACAAAAAACAAAGCCGTTATTATTGCTGAAGTTAAAAAGATTCATTCGGATGACTGCCCTATAATCGCTTTTTTTGCAATGGATGGAAACAAAGAATTCTTGGACTGGGTTAAAGAATCAGTAGTCTAGTTCTTCGTCGCTAATAACTTTTATTCCATTTTGTTTTAGTATTTTTGCAAATACTCCATCACCTTTAATTAGCTTTCCTGAAAAAGTGCCATCATAAATCTTGCCATGCCCACAACTTGGAGATCTTGCCTTTAAAATTGCCACTTCACACTTTACTAAATTTGCAATCTTTAATGCTTCTTGTGCTCCGCTATCAAAGAAGCTGGTTACATCTACTCCATCTCTTGTGATTACTCTTTTTCCTTTTTGTTCTGCAGGGACTCTTGGAGTTGGTAGCCCTCCTAATTGCTCTGGACAAACTGGAATTGCGTTTCCTTCTTTTACTAAATTAACAATCAATTGGTTTGGCTTAACTTTTCCATCCCAATGACACTTAACCCCCGCCAAACAAGCGCTTACTATTTTCATGGATCGCAGGGAGAGGGATTTGAACCCCCATGGGATTGCTCCCACCGGCTTTCTTGCAACTTTTTCATGCGAAGCTTTTTTCACAAACCTTTTGGAAAAAGGTTTCTCAAGGCCGGCGCATTGAACCAGGTTCTGCCATCCCTGCTCGCCGGAGTGTCGGCGGTACACGATATGTGGGGATTCTCGTTTCACTCGAATCCCCGGTAATATTGATTGGTTTTTGCGAAACCCGATACTATTTTGTTGCTAGGCGTTTTTTAAAAGACTTTTTTCATGGTTTTTTGGGTTAAATCCATTTTTTTCTCTTGAAATAGACTACTAGGGTGCCGGCTACAATAAGCATTACAATTCCAATGGTATAGTATCCGAGTGGCCATTCGAGTTCTGGCATGAATTTAAAATTCATGCCGTATACGCCGGCAATAAATGTCAGGGGAATGAAAATGGTTGCAATAATGGTTAGGGTTTTCATTACCTCGTTCATGCGGTTGCTGAGGCTGGAAAGGTATAATTCTACCATGCCGGAAACCATTTCGCGCGAGGTTTCAATCGTGTCAATTATCTGGATGATGTGGTCGTACAAATCTCGAAAATATATTCCGGTTTTTTTCTTGATTATGGTGTGTTCGGTTCTTTCAATCCTGCTGATTACTTCTCTTAACGGCCAGACGGCTTTTCGAAGGGAAATTAGTTCTCTTTTCATGGCATAAATTTCTTTGAGGGTTTTTTGTTTGGGTTCTCTCATAAGTTCTTCTTCAAGTTTTTCTATTTTTTCCCCAATTTTTTCCAGTACTAAAAAATAATGGTCTACTATTACATCTATGAGGGCATATCCAAGATAGTCTGCGCCCATGGCACGGGTTCGGCTTTTTTCTTTTCGGATTCTTTCGCGAAGCGGATCAAAAACATCTCCTTCTTTTTCCTGGAAAGAAATAACAAAGTTGGGTCCCAGCAAGAGGCTTACTTGTTCGAACAATAGCTTTTTTTTCTTTTCATCAAAAGAAATCATTTTTAGGGTAATAAAAAGGCGTGTTTCAAATTCTTCTATTTTAGGGCGGTGTTCGGTATTCAAAATATCTTCTAGTACAAGCGAGTGAATGTCAAAATTTTCCCCGATTTTTTCCATAATATTTTTGTCGTGAAGGCCTGTAATATCAATCCAGGAAATCGTGGTTTTGTCTTTGAACGGGAATGTTTCCTCTATTTTTTGGGCGTCAATTTCTTGTAGGCTGTCCGGCGAATAGTCTATAATATGGATTTTTACGTGTTCGGTTTTTTTTTCTCCGATGTGAACCAGGCTTCCGGGAGAAAAACCGGTTTTGTGAGAAACTCTCTTGATTGGTTCTGACATGCTTTTTATTAGTGTTTCTGTCTTAAAAAATCTTTTCTCTGTTTCAAAAAAAGCGTTTTTTTGGGGTTCTGTTATAATCGGCGTTTTTTTAAGCACTTTTTTTGACGGTTTTTTTTAGCGGGGTTTAAAAATTCTTTGGCAATTTTTAGTGTAGTGTATTGAAACTTTTAGGGTGTGAGGATGGATTTTATTGACTTTTTTGGGGGATTGGAAGGAATTATTCCTATTCTGCGGACTATTCTTATTGTTGCGGTTGTTTATCTTGTTTTTAAGCTGGTTTCCAAGCCATTGGAACGAGAATTATTGCGGCATGCCAAGAACAAAAAACAGGTTACCAATGTAGAGCTGTTTTCACAGTTATTGAATTATGTTTTGATTATTTTGTTGCTGATTTTTGCGATTTTTTCGTATGTAGGCTCTTGGGAGGGCCTTGGACTGGGATTGGGCTTGTTTTCGGCTGCTCTTGGTTTTGCCCTGCAAAAGCCCATTGCGGGAATTGTGGCTTGGCTCATGATTATTACGCGCCGGCCGTTCGAAATTGGTGATAGGATTATTATTGGAAACGTAAAAGGAGATGTGCAGGACATTACCATTATGCATATTTATTTGCGTGAATTGGGGGGATTGATTTCGAGTGAAAGCAATTCGGGCAGAATGGTTTTAGTCCCCAATTCTGTGTTGTTCGAGCAAAACGTGATTAATTATACTTCCGATGACGAGTTTGTATTGCATGAGGTAGTAACCACCATAACCTATGAAAGTAATTTGGATAAAGCACTGGAAATTTGTTTGGATGCTGCGAAAAAGTTTGTGGGAGAATTTGAAAAACAAACCAAAAGAGAAACTCATACGCGAACTTATTTTCAGGCCAGTGGCATTAATGTGCACGTGCGTTATTTTGTTCCCACTAGATTGGTTCCGGAGATTTCGAGCGATATTACTAAAGAAATTTTTTCCCGGATTTCCAAAATCAAGGAAGTGGAAATTGCGTATCCGCACTTGGAAGTATTGCACCGTCCAAAAGCAAGCGCTTAAATGTTCAATCGAAAGCGGGCCGGGGAGATTCGGGTCCCCCGTTATCCCTACCATACAAACTAATTTTTTTGTTATTGCACTATTACTTTTAGTTCTTTTTGGTTTTTTGGAATGATTTGGATTTTTTCGCCTTTTTTGAGGTTATAATATTGTACAATATCGCTGGGCAAGGTAATGGCTAGGCTTCTTCCCGCATTGATTATTGGGCGTTTGAATACAAACCGTGTGTTTATTTGGTTGCTTAGTTCTTGCATTTGTTTGCTCGTAGAAAATTCTTCTTTGCATTTACTGCATTTGTAGTAGGGGGATTCTTT
>JAHJAQ010000109.1 GCA_018813975.1 Microcaldota archaeon | reverse complement strand
GCTCACGGAACGAGAAACCATTTCCTATGAAGCATTAGTGGGAACGGAAAACAATTTAACCGCTCAAAATGCCTTGCAAAAAGAAATCGCGTATTATGTGTTATTCCAATACTTGTTTGAAATCAATATTAAAACCACGTATGATATTACTGAAACCGGTTTTGATATGGATGAAACCATTCGATTAACCAACCAAGAAATTTCGATTATAGAAGCAGTGCCGTTGTTACCTTCTTCCATGCTGGAAGAATTTGCCCAAGACTCTGGACTAAGCCAAGAACAAATTCAAAATGGCATCAAAGAAACCTTGGAAGCATTTTTAGACTTTAAGAAAAACGAGTTCCAAGAAAGCGTAACACGCTATGAACAAGCCGTAATGGGCCACCAATTATTAACCTGGCAGTTTACCCTACAAGCAATCGCTATGCAAACAACCTAAAAAACTCTTTTTGAGAAATCTTTCCAATCATTTTGGATTCTAAGCGCAAAAAACCTTTTTTGGGAAAAAAATTCCAAACATTTTGAAAACCCTTTTTTTCTACGCTATTAAAAAAAGCTGCGGTTTTTTGTTGCTGAGTTTTTTGTTGCTTGGAATACTTTTTCGTTGGTTTTTTTGCTTGCAAAAAAGAACAAAACGAATATTGTTCATGCAAGGAACGATTATCCGAGGAAATAAAAGGAAACAATTGGCATTGACCCGGACGCACGGCATATATTTTACACAAGCCCAATTGGTTGAGAAAAATACATGCTTTGCTCTTGCGCTTGAATACGATTGTGGGCAATGCCAAAAAAGAGCGAGGAAAAAAACCCAATTCTTTTTTGATTTTGGCTTGTAACTTTTTTGGAATGTTAGTGGTTGGAATAAACAAGCGTTTATTGCTTTTGCTCGGAGCCGGAAATAATTGGACTTGTAATAGGCAATCGTTTTCTAAAAACGATTTTTCACTTTTTTTGAGTTTTAGGGCAATTTTTTTGGCTTCTCGGGGAAAAAAAGAAATCCAATAGTGTTTACAGCAGTTTACACAATTCAAGGCCTTACAATCGATTTTCATAGCATTCCCTCAGAAAACAGAAAGCCAGCGGTGGGAGTCGAACCCACAACCTGCGGTTAGCTTGTCATTGGAAACATGAAATTTCAGCAATATTACAAAACCGCTGCTCTGCCATTGAGCCACGCTGGCTTGAAAAAACTAGGGTAGGGCATTCATTTAAAACCTTCCAGGACTATTCCATAATAAACCACGAAAATCAGGGGAAAATCAATGAGTGAGAAGTATATTCAATTTGTAGCCAATTATGAGGACTGGGTCGCGATTCGAAAGCTCAAGGTAGAGGCTGCTACAGATCCCAGAACGATCATGGAATTCTTGGCTTCGCTGACCACGAGTGTGGATCGAAAAGTAGAAGAAAACCTAGGAAAAATCGTGGACTTGGAAAAACTAGATGCTGTTTTAAAAGAAATTCCAGTGGGAAAAAGCGAAGAAGAAATTGCTACTGTTTTAAGAGAAGTGAATACTCGAAAAGTTTCTTCCGTTATTAATGAAATTACAGGAGTGCCTTCTTTTCAAAAAAACGTTCAAAAAGAACTTGCAAGCTTTTGCAAGGTTTATGCAACCCGAAAACTATTGAAAGCAAGCAAAGCAATGATAGATTATAGTGAAATCGAAATTCCAGGCATGAAACGCGTCATGAAAGCAGGCAAAAAGAAATAGTGGTTTAGATGTTTGAAGCCATTCAATCATTTGATAATGCTTTTTTGCATGGCATTCAAAACATTTTTGTTGATCCACTAACCAGTCTATTTGCTATTATTACTTTACTAGGACACCCGGGAGTTTGGGTTGTTATTGCTACTTTATTGTACTGGAACAACCGTGAAAAAAACGCTTTTTTCTTAGTAAACGTATTAGTATTTGCCAGTGTAATAACTGGCGTTCTCAAAGTGTTGATTGCACGGCCTCGTCCCGATCCAAGCATTTTCAAAGTAGCTACTGATCCAATTGGATTGGAAAAACTACAACAAGGCATTAATTATTCTTTTCCAAGCGGTCACACTACAACGGTTACTACCTTGGTTTCGTATTATGCCACCAAATACAAAAAAAGCATTTTATTAGGCATGGGAATCATTGCAGTAATCCTAGTAGCGTTATCGCGCATGGTATTGGGATTGCATTTTTTGTCGGATGTAATGGTAGCGATTATTATTGGATTGATAATTGGAAAAGTAGTTTGGAAAGCCCAAGAATCCTTGCAACAACATCATTTTCGGTTAACCAAACTAGAAGCCGAAGCAGGATTTGTTATACTATTGATCGTGGCATTAGTGCTCATGTTTTTTTTAGAAAACCTGGCATTGATTAGTATTTTATTAGGTTTTTATGCGGGCTTTTTTTTGGCAACAGAGTTCACTCTAAAACAACGAACACTACATTTTCGCTTGAAAGTGATTAAAAGCGTGGTTGGATTACTTGTTCTGGGTCTTATTCTAGCACCTGCTCTTTCCTTAGCCAATGGAACCATTGCTTTTGGATTGCTTTTTTTGACCGGTTTTTGGGTTTCTTTTTTGTATCCTTGGCTGTTCGAAAAAGCCGTTTCTCATCCTACCAGCCAGTAGAACGTTTAAAAAGGTTTTAATGCCCAGATTACTTATTCTTTCCTTGGAAAGAATCCCGCCTTAGCTTAGTTAGTTAGAGCATCTGGCTGTAGTTTTTGATTACTTCCAATTTTTGGAAGCGCGTGTATGCTGGATTGCGAGCAGCTATGGCTGCGAGCAAATACTGCTGTAGGCAGTATATCGGCACCCCGCTCGAAAACGGGTACCGGAAGGTCCCCGGCGCAAATCCGGGAGGCGGGAATCACTTTTTTTAGAAAATATTCAAAAAATACTTTTTTATAGGCAATGCTGCATTGGTAAAATAAGAGCAGCATGCACATCAGTACTACAAAGAATTTTGAGATAGAATCCAGTACTGGAAAGAAAGGCCCGATTCCAATCGGAGTTGTAATCGGTTTAATTATTATTATTCTGGCGTTTATCGGTTTTCTTGCCACCATTGATTTTATCCTGTTAATAATTGGTCTGATTATTGGTTTTTTGGCCATGCTTTCCATTCGCATTGCCGCGGAATGGGAACGAGTAGTGATATTGCGTTTGGGAAGGTACTCGCGCATGGCAGGACCAGGATTATTTTGGGTAATTCCTTTTTTTGAAACCACTTACAAGGTAGACTTAAGGGTTAGAGTATGGGATGTTCGCCCGCAAGAAATTATGAGCTCGGATTCCGTTCCGGTAGAAGTAGATGCTGTGGTATACTATCAAATTACAGAACCCAAAAATGCAATTATGAAGGTAGAAGATTTTGCAATGGCATCAGTAAAGCTCGCGCAAACCACTTTAAGGGACATTGTTGGAAAGTCTGATTTGGACCGGTTGTTAATGAAAAAAGAAGAAATCGGGCACGACATTCAAAAAATTCTTGACAAGGCAACAGACCTTTGGGGCATTAAAGTAATCAGTGTGGAAATAAAGGATGTTGTGTTGCCAGAAATGCTTAAACGGGCCATGGCAAAAGAAGCAGAGGCTTCCCGAGAAAAAAAAGCCCGTTTAATCAAGGCAAGTGCGGAACAAGAAGCAGCCGCCAATTTTGAAAAAGCCGCGAAAACAATGCTGAAAAACCCGGCGGCCATGCAGTTAAGGCAGTTGCAGACATGGCAGGAAATCGGGGCAGAACAAAACTCGTTGATGATACTGATTCCGACTGATTTTGCCAAAAGCGCAGGTTCTTTGGGAGTAGTGGGACTGGGTGACAAAATCCTGAAACAAATGGATTCCAACAAAAAACCCAAAAAAGAATAATGCCTGGCTAAAAATTGGCAGACTGGAATGGAACAGGCTCTTTTGGTGGGAACATGGAAAAGAAAAAATTAGAACTTATTCAAACCATTATTTTCGCGGTTATTGTGCTGGGGCAGTTGTTTCTTTTAAGCCGCTATTATTCTCGGGGGGATATGGTGGGAACGGTTATTTTTCTGGTTGTAGCGGTTCTGGCAGGAATCGCCTGCATCGGACACTTTCTGGAATGGAAAAAAATCTCGAAGCAAGGGTAAAAAAGCGGTTTTGCCGCGGATAAAAAGAATTAAATAAGATTATTTTCTTACTGTACTTGGATGGAAAAAATTTTTTTGAGTTTGGCTGTTTTTGCTTTTTTGCTGGCTGGTTGTTCTCAGCCCCCGGAACCGCCGGGAGAACTACCGGCAGATTTTGAGGTAGAATATGAAAGCGGAGCCATGCATGTAGAATGGGGGCAGTACAGTCTTAAAATAGATTCAAGCGGAAACGCGGTTTTTGAAAAAACAATGGGAATGGCATTAAGCAAAAAATACGAATTTAATGCAAGCGAAAGTGAAAGAAAAAAAATTTTTGATGCGGCTGTAACAAACGGCTTTTTTTCTCTGAATGAACAGTACCAAGACCCAAGTATAATGGATGGTGGCTGGAGCAGCATACAAATCAAATCCGACAGTGAAACAAAAACAGTTACAGTAACCAATTTTTATTTGGAACAATTTGATAAGGTAGAAGCAGAAATAACAGGGCTGATTGTTTCAAGGATTGGAGAAAGGGCTTTTTCGTTTGATGATTTAGAGGAAGATTGCAGCCAGAAAAAGAGCGAGTGTAATGGGAAAGATAGCAGCGAATGCAACGAATGGAAAGATTTTTGCGAATGGAAAGGAGACATTAACACGGAATATTGTGATGCAGCAGAAAACAGGGAAGAATGCATAGAGTATTGCATTGACAATACCTGCAATGAAGAATTGTGCGATGCATTATTGTTGGATGCGGATAATTGCACGGAATGCGGTCCGGGTTGCTGTTCTTTGTGTAATAACCTTGATGCCTGTGAAACAATCGGCTGTTCTGTTACCTGGGTTCATCCTTCAGGAGAAAGCTGGCAGTTTGGTGGATGCGAGAATACAAATTGGTGCGCTGGCTCTGAGGAAATATGTGATTATTTATTAGCAGCGTATCAGGGATATGCGTATCATGCGTTTATTGAAGGAAACCAGGAAAAAGCAATAGCGTATGAAGAAACTTCAAGTGCACTATTTGGATTATACGAAGAAGAATGCAACTAAATTCATTTTTAGTGAATCCGAGAGGGGCGAATCATTCTCAAAAAGAATAAATACTCCTATTTCGTACTGTTTTCAATGAACCCAAAAATCGTGTTGTTAGCAGTAATAGCGTTTGCACTGGTTTTTTTGAGTGGGTGCATTGAAGAACCACCAGTCTATTTTTGTGGACATAGCATATTTGGTGGTTCTATTGAAAGCATGGATCCCGCGACTTGTGATGAAGAATGGGAAATCATTATAGCTTACAAACCATTATGCGAAGAACTCGTGCAAAACCATTCTCCTTCTTGGCAAGGCGTTTGTAATGGCCTAGAAAAAAATGATTTTACTTGTTATATGATGCGCTTTGATGGAGAAGAAGAGAATTATTGCGATGAACAAATAAAAGCACTAGAAGAACAAGCCGCTACTATGAGTGAAGAAGAAACCACACTAGCACTACAAGAACTATGCAAAGAATTGGCTCCCAAAATAGAGCCTAATTGGGAAATGGCCTGTGCGCAGATATTGTGGGTGCCGGAAAATATTTGCACAAACAACATGGAAATGCTTGGCATTCTTTTAACCGAACCAGAACACGCAGATTGTTTGCAACGAGTTGAAAGCATTCAACAACAAATAGAAACAGAATAAAAGAGGAAAAAAATGAAAACAATACTCGTACTTTTGATTTTTGTTCTTTCATTTGGAATGGTTTTTGCGGTAATGGATTATTCTACGCTAGAGTATATTCCCAATCCAGATGATCCTCTAGTAAAATGCGACCAACAATGCTACACTATTTTTAGTGGCCAAGTACAGCAACTAGCAGAAGAATCAGAAGAGGCGTGGTATCGAACCTACTATTGTAGGTATCATTATGGACACGATGGCGACTATGTGGAGGGAATTACCGATCCCAATGAATATTGTGGTTCATTATCAGCCAGTGCAATGGAAGCTATTTATGCAAGAATGGATGAACAATCCAGAATAGCAGGCGAAATGAGTGAAGCACAATCCGATGCGGCTTATGAAGCGTTTAATGCTTGTCAGGATGAAGAATGGGATTGTCGAATCGCGTATGAAGCAATATCCGATATTGGATGCAGTTATGATTATACGTGTGAATGGAACGATCCCCCTAGTGTACAAAATGTGTGTGAAAAATTAGGTATAACCGAACAAGGCGGACCGATATATGCGTGTGTGGGAATTGATTTGGGACCAGAACCAGAGGTTTGTTATGATGATAAAGACAATGATGCGGATGGATTAATTGATTGTGAGGATAGTGATTGTGCTGCTTCTATTCATTGCACGGAATTCGAGATTTGCAATGATGAAATAGACAATGATAATGATGGTTTAATTGATTGTAGAGAAGACCCGGATTGTGAAGGAGATATTGTTTGTGAAATGCCCGAATCGATTTGTGATGATAACGAAGACAATGATGGAGACGGCGTAAAAGATTGTGAAGACCCAGACTGTCAAATATGGGATGAACACTGCCAAGAAACAGAAGATTGCACGGATGGAATGGATAATGATTTTGACAACAAACCCGATTGTGAAGATGAAGATTGTTGGGAACACCTTGCTTGTATTGAAACCTATTGTGCAGATGAAATTGATAACGACAACGATGGTTTTATAGATTGCAAGGATGGTGATTGTAGAGAAGATCCAAATTGTGAAATTGTAATTTCCATTAGCACCAGCAGCGATACGATTATTGCGGATGGCAAAAGCGAAATGGAAATAGAAATAGAAGTTTTTGAAGCAGGCGAACCAGTAAATAATGAAGAAGTAATTGTTTGGGTGCGCCCAGACAATTTAGAATGGACTGATTTTGTAGATGACCCTGTTCCAAACTCTGGATTGCTAGGGAATGGAAAATTTAATTCGCGATTTCAGCCCAAAACAGTGCATGAAAAAATTCAAGCACAAGAAATAGAATTTGAAGAAATGCATGCAAAAATTTTTGCGCGTCACAAAAGAACCAATGCAACCGTAGAAAAAGATATTACTATTCTTTCTCCAAGACTGGCACGCATTATTGTGTTAGAGGCGATTCAATCCATTCGAAATGTTGCCATGGTAGCAGGAAAAAAAACCGTGGTAATGGTTGGAATTAAAGCAAACGAATCAACTTTTTTTGAAGAAAACGAAAACTTCACGCCATTTTTGGAATTAGAAATTGAAGGCAGTTCTTTTGCGCCCAAAAGCAAAGTAAAAATAAAATTGACAGAAGAGTCAGAAGAAGATTGGATTGTACGAAACCGCAACCCAGAAGATCATTTAGAATTTTTTGGTTTTAATTCAGCAGATGCTGCTACCAATAAATGGGTTTTTTACGAGTTTTATGTGGACCCCCAAGATACGCAATACAAGGGAGAATACAATTTCAAAGCACGCATTTTGTTAGAACAGCCCAATGCAAGCACTGGCCAACCAGAAACCATTGTAGCGCATGAAAATTCACAGCCCTATGATGCGTATCCTTCCAGTGTAATGGTAATCAAAATAGTGCCCATTGGGATCGGAACTTGGAGAGACGATTTTTGTGATTACTGTATAAAAGAAAAAGAGGAAAATTTCACGGCACCAACTATGCAGGATGCCATAAATGTGTCTCGAAGAATCGCCTATGAAATGGGATATACAGAAGCGGCACTAGACTTGTACGAGTTTAATTGTGCATATGCCAATTTTACGCAAGTAGGCGCGGGTTTTAATTTTGATGGCATGGTAAATCCACAAAAAATAAATCAAATTTTAACAAAAGATGATTCTCCCATGCGCTATGTGTGCAAACAAGGATTTGAAAACCTTTTTTCTGAACAACAACTACAACAAATGCAAGCCGATTCTCCTATTACAAGACGCAATGGAAAAACCGGTAAGCAAGTGTATTTGGATATGGTCAAAGAAAGCAAAGATTATTTTAAAGCAGTAATGCCGATTGCAGAAGAAAACATTTTCTTCCATACTGCTCAAAAACCATTTGAAAACAAATTGAGTGGAAAAACCACTTCGCTTTTGAGAGTCTTATGGGCCTTGCGCGATATAACCTCAGGAAGAAGATGGAATCGATTATACACGGATGACTGGATTTATGAAAACCTTTTTTTAGAACCGGGAGAAGAGGATTTGCGTGTTCATCAAATGAAAGGATATGATCGTGTAGTAGGATTTGTTCCAACCGCTTCTTCTCAAACCAGTGATTTTGATTTTGGCGATGCACTAGGCGTAATGAATAATATGGTTAATCGATATGGTGTGCTTGTTGATTTGGAAAATGCCAGCGGACCCGTTATGACCCACGAAATATTGCACACGTATTGTGCAATTGACGAATACTTGAATTGGGTAATGCGACGAGTAACCGATTTTTCTACGAGTGTGGCGTGTTCAGAAGGGGCTTTGAGTATTAATGATAATAAAGGAACCGATAATCAAGGCACTCCAGTAAAAGATGGTTTTTGGGTAGAAAAAAGAACGTTTCAAGGAACCCCTGAAAACCCCAAATATTCTATTATGGGAAAACAACCGCACGACGAATACAATAAGTGGATTACCCATGATTTATACCACGGAGTCGGCGTAAAAATAGGGAGCTTTCCCAGTGATTTAGAGGATGCCCATGGATTGGATGATTAAAGCAAGCGCACTATTCGTGCTATTGGTTTTTGTGCTACCAATGGTAGGAGCGATTCCATTCGAAGAATTGCCCACTGGAATTGAAGTAAAAGGACTTATTACCCAAGAAGAGGATGTGTATTGTACGGCTCAAACAGCTGAACATGTTACCTTACACTATTTTGAAAAAGACTCTTTTGAGAATGTGTATACTGTAACTTTATTTGATAAATTAGAAAATGAGTTAGGGGAATTTGAATTTCCATTCGAAATTGAATTGTATTCGAGTGAAGAGTTTGTAGATGATTGGGTTCCATTTTCACTTGTGCTCCCCTTTGAAGAAATACTATCGCGAATCGAAATAACCGATATGGAAGGAAACGTGAAATGTTTTGTGCAAAAAAGTGAACACAAACCAGAAATTGAAATTATTGCTCCAGTGAATGGAGAAAATTGGAATTCGATTGAAACAATAGAATGGATTATGATGGATGCGGATACTGATGATTGGTTATTAGTGGATGTGTATTGGACGGATAATAGTGGATTGGGATGGGAATTGTTAGAACAAGAAGCAGATGGCCTGAAATTAAATTTGTTTGAACCAATTGAAGCCACGCGCATCAAAGTGGTTGTGAATGATGGATTTAATAGTACGGAAGCAATCGTGGAAAGCAGTTTGGCCAGTGACAACATACATGCTAATTTGGATTTTTATCAAGAAGAAGTCGTGCGCTTAACAGACCCCAATCAACGATTAGAAGCAAGTGATTTGCCCGCTTATTCTGGCACTCCACCAGAACCGCCCCTACCACCAGGACCGCCTCCAGTAAAACCCCCTACTTCATTAGACCCTTTGGTGTATCCCATTGCAGGCCTGATAATAGTGATAATCGGGCTAATTCTGATTGTACGGGTTAAAAGCCCAAAAGGAAAACTCGAATCCATTAAAATCAAAGAAACCCCTAAAAAAAAGGGAAAATAGGCTACAGCACCCTATTTCACATCACCCTATTTAATGGTTCCCGTGGGTAGTATTCATAACGCATTTGATGCGATTTAATGAAAAAAAGGTGAAATAAAAAAATGTCTTTTGGAGACCGACGAGGCTTCGATAGAGGTCCTCGAGAAATGCATAAAGTAACGTGCTCTGAATGCGGTGTTGAAACTGAAGTTCCCTTCAAACCTGATGGAAGCCGACCAGTTTTTTGCCGAGAGTGCTATCAAAAAAAGCGAAAGTTCTAAATCTAGTTTTAACAATTAGATTGGTTCAATAGCGACTATTTCTTTTTTCTTTTTATTTTTAAAAAAGCTTATGCATCGCGCTGTCTTGGAAAAAAGTATTTTAGGTAGTTAAACCCCAATATAGTCATGCCTATGGCCAGAGGAATTAAAGCCATTCACCGCAGACTAATCAGACATACACGCGTTCCAATAGAAGAACGTATTAAGAGACGCGCTGCTGCCAATAGGCAAATCACTGATGAATGGAAAAAAATGGTTGGCTTACCCACCCAAAAACGATTTACAGTTAGGGAAGCAGCCAAAGCCACTGGTTTAACCAAACCAACCCTAGAAGCGTTTGCATGGCGCGGAGAACTAAGAATTTCTGGAGGAGAAAAAGAAAACCAACCACGTGTTTTCTTTTCTCAAGCAGCCATCCGAAAAATTGCGCGAAAAGAAGGGCTACGGTTTCGATCTCAACGAAAAAGATTTTCGCGTGCCCAAGCTATGCAAGCATTAGATGTTAGTGCAACCCAATTCAAACGCTTAACAAAACGACACCAAATAAAACCAGTTGAAACAAGTCTACAAAGAATCCCTGCAAAAAGCCTGCGCCGATTTGTTGTACAAAAAATGGTTTGGATTCCCACCAGAATTGCGTACGAAGAATTTCAAAGAAGAGTGCGGCATGTTTATTCTCTAAGCTTTAATCAGTTTAAAAGAGTAATTAAAGAACAAGGCTTAACCGAAAAGCAGAAAGGCACTCTAAAAAACCAAGTCAATTTTTTTGCGTTCAACCGCTTTTTAGATTGGGTTGTAAATACTATGGAACAGGGGTATACAGTTCAAAAGCTGGCACGCGCAATTGGAATGAAACCCGGCAGCGTAAACATCGGATTGGTTTCTGACCCAGCACTCTTAAAACAAATCGTTTATTTTGGATGGGGAGGCAGGATTTGGATTCCAAAAAAACTAGCCGAACAAATAATTCAAAATCACCAG
>JAHJAQ010000108.1 GCA_018813975.1 Microcaldota archaeon | reverse complement strand
TGTATCGGACATACAGGGCAAACGGTTTGATTCGTGGGGGCGGGAAAATTGAATAAGCCGAATCAAGAAGCCAAAGCAGCATCTGGATTTGTGGTTTCTGCCCAGTTATTGACCAGGGTTTCTGTGCTTTTTGGTTGTCCTTATTGTGGTGCTAGTGTTACTTCGTGCGAGAACTCAATTGGAGTTTCGGGCAATTCCGTTTTCGCAATTAATACTTTTGTTTGTTTGGATTGTCGCCGACCATTCGATTATGTTTTCCAAGAACTGCATGGCGCTGATGCTATACTTGCAAGAGAAATTATTAATGGAATTAATTAGGAGATGATTCAAGTGGGGATTTTTGACAAAGAATGGGTAATGGACAAAGAAGAACTAGAAGAACTATCAATCAAAAAATTAAATTATAGAGTTAAGCTATTGACAAGCATGATGGAAGCTGCTACGAATAGAGAGGACATTATGGAACTAAACGACCAGATTATCGACACTATGAATGCTTGGTCTAAGAGAATTTGCCGTGGGTTGGTTTGATTTTCCTAAGAAAGCCGTTATTCTGCTATTATTTTGTAATTAGTCGAAGAAACCGAACCGCCACCGCTGGGTTCTCGACAAAAAGTGTTTGAAAATGAATAAAGAACAGTTTTTGACTTGCTTGAATCGAATAACGGTTCATTTCAAGCACCAACGCAGGCCAGTTAAGCGTATAGACCACTTTAGAACCAGGCGCGCTAAACAATTGTGTTTGTTATTCTACTTTACTAGAATCAAGATTGATGACATAGTATCTTTGCGGAGAAAAGACTTAACTGAAACGCCAACCGCGTTTGTGATTAGAACTAATAGTAAACGATATTCGTTTTCAAAAAAAGAATTTCAGATACTAGCACCTTGCTTTAGAACAGTGGACTTTCCCGATACCCTATTGTATAAACCATTTTACAATCTGGAAACTAATAGAGGTTATAAAAAAGATTACCCCCGCAATGGAAGGCGCTTTTTTTGGTTCTGCAAAAAGTGGTTTGGCGTTTCTCCATCACAATTATTAGAAGCGTGATATTCATGCCTCGAAGATAACGGTAGCGGGGTCTTTATTTGCTATTAACCCTATCATTAGTCTAAAGCGGAATAACCCGAATCGGTATTGAGTTGTTAAGTTCCAGTCTTTTGTTTTTTCTTTATCGAGCATTTTACGCGCCTCATCTACTTTGTTTTGATATTCGGTTGGTTCCCCGTTCTCGTCTTTTCCACCTTTGACAATTTCCAAACCAATTAACAGGTTTTCTAGTGCATTAATTTTTGCAATTTGAATCGCTTGAAAATCGTTAAGACTTGGCATATTTTGCTGGAACATTTTGTCCGTGTCCATTACTCCGCGAATCCCAATATCGATATACTCATCCATGTTTATTTTAAAAACTTTTTTTTCATACTTTGCAAACCTATTCAACTTTTCCACCTTCTATTAAGTATTTGGATAAACGTTTTTCCAGTTCTGTTGTTTGTGATTTGGTTAAAGAAAAAACATCTCTAAAATTTGGCTTTAATCGGAATCGTTTTGCTTTTAGTTCTCCCCAAGCATCTAAGAACTCGTGGTCTTTTTTCAAATGAGTTTCTAGTTTTTCTACGCGGTTATCTGCCACTCCCATGCTTTTGGTAATTTTTTCTATTGTTTTTTGCATTACAGAATCAATAAACTGTTTTTTTGCTTCCACTACAATGACATCATATAGTTTTCTTATTTCTGTTCTCACTTTTGAAAACTTAACCATTGTAAAGTATGTTCGCCTTCTTTTATTGCTGTCAATGATTGTGCCTATTATTCTGCGCCATCGTAAGCGTGGTTTTTCTAGGTCGGCATCTTCAATGTAGTATTTTCGTGGTCTAATGCGAACTTTTTGGCCTGTTGGTCTTGTGCAACATAGTTCGTAGTCAATGGTTCTCCTAATTGCTTTGCTAATGTCCATAATGGATTGCGTTACAATAAAAATCATTAATGGTTTGATTGCGCGACTTGTTGCATTCATGTGGCCGATGCTTTTGTTGCAGAAATCTTGCCAGTTATCGGAACCGATTAGTATTCTTGCCTCATCCAATAATAAAACGTCTATTTTTTTCAGGTCTTTATCATAAAGGATTTTTTCTAGTTTATCCGCGTATTCTTTTGGGTTCATTATTATGACATCTGAAACGTGGTTTTTGAAGTCAATGCCTTTTTTTTCCAAGTGTTTGTCAATGATTTTTAGTGTTGTTTCGGATTTGCCAGTGCCGCTTTTGCCAGTTACCAAAACCACACACGGTTTGTTGTGTTTTAGTGGGTAATAGAATAAGTGTTCAAATATTTCAAAGGTGTTTTGTTCCATTTCTATTTTTTTATCTTCTGATGGCTGCCACTGAATTATGAAATCGT
>JAHJAQ010000107.1 GCA_018813975.1 Microcaldota archaeon | reverse complement strand
TGTTCAAGCCCCTTTCCAAGATTGCACCCGGGGACAAAATCGTTTCACTCCATGATAACGCTTGTTCTACCGTGCAGGGTTCTATTGAATGGCAGTCTTTTATAAAAAAATGTGATAAAAACACCTATTTGTTCGCCCATGGGTTATCTGCTAAATTGAAAAGAACACGCTTAAATTTTAATAAATCACAGAGAGCATTTGCACATTGGTTAGGGTGTAGTCAAGGAAACTATTCTAGTTATGAATCTGATAAAAGGCCAATTCCCCTTTGTCTGCTAAAAAAGATAAACTTGGTTCCTAAGAAAATTTCAAGCCAAAACGAGAAAGCATTAGTATCCAATCCTTTTCCATTGAAAATAACTGCTCCGTTAGCTCGAATTTTGGCCAAGCTGATTGGGGATGGTTCGTTGGATCGTGAAAAAGTAAAAAGAGAGAATTGCTTTGATTTTCGATACACAAACACGAACCCTGACTTAATAGAAGAATTTGTACAAGATGTTGAAAAAGTGTTCAAAACTCGTTCACGAATTTATTATCGGCCTGAAAATGAAAAGGTTTCGGTTAAGGTTCCGGTGGTAATGGGACGAATGCCTGCAGTAGTAGGAAGAATAGTTTCAATACTGTTTCCGGATGTTTTAAACAAGTTGCCATGGAAAAAGCTTCCAAACGCTTTATTTCCTGATTTTGTTGGTGCTTTTTTTGATGATGAAGGCCACGTAACCAAAAAAGAGTCCAAACTATTCTTATCAAACACAAATCATCAAACGCTACGGGTTCTTCAAAAAATGCTTAAAACCCTGAATATTGAAAGTAGCTTGGACACTAAACAACACAAATTGCATGTGCGAAGACGCCAAAGCCTGTTTAATTTTTTGGAAAAAATCCCCGTTACAAGTGTTAAGAAAAAGCAGCGGTTGATGGATATTATATCCACACATTATAAATATGGAGCTAAAAATCGTCCTTTGTTTGTTTTTGAAAAACAGTTGTTGGCTGTATTAAAAGAACCCAAGACAACCGCTGAATTAGCAGGCATTTTTGGCGTTTCAAAATCTAGTATTGTATCTCGCATTCGAAAGCTTCGAAAAGAAAGAAAAGTCAAAAAGCTGGTGGATGGCAACAACAAGGATGTTCCTCGTACGATTCAATATGGTTCTCTGGTAGATTTGTCTAATTCAGGCTATTCTATATTGGAAGAACAGGCAATAAAACCAAAATTGGTTACTAAAACCGTTAAAAGAATTGAAAATATTCCCTTGCCTCCTGCGGTTTATGATATCACTAATTCATTGGAGCATCCTGCCTTTGTATTGGCCAACAACGTGATTGCCCATAATTCAACGAGACACGAAATTATTCAAAAACTATATTATCGCCAGTACATTTCCGGGTTAAAATCAATTGAACCGAATGAAATCGCTTTTGCTGTTATTAGTTCTTTGGAAAAACATTGTAAGACCGTAACAGAACCCAAAATGACAGCAGAACTAGAAGCAGAAATGGATGAAATTGCAGTGGGCAAAAAACCAAAAGATTCCGTGGTACTAGAATCGCGAAATGTGTTATTGAAAGTGTTAGAACAATTATTAAAAGACAAAAACGAAATTGCAACTGAGTTGCGCCAGGGTTTGCGTCAGGATTCTATTGTGGGAAAGTGTACGGATGCTTCTTGTGAAGGAGAACTGATTATTCGCCATGGCAAGACCGGCAAGCGATTCTTAGGGTGCACTAAATATCCCAAGTGTACGGTTACCTATCCGTTGCCCCAAAAAGGAAAATTGATTGTACTCAATAAGGAATGTGAAACCTGCCAGGCTCCCATGATTCGATTGATTAATCAGCGGTCCGCTTTTGCCATGTGCATTAATCATAATTGTGCTACTAAAGAAGAATGGAAAAAAAGGGCGGCCGAAAAAAAAGCAAAAGCCCTTCAAAAACCCGCTACGAAAAAAGCCCCTAAAAAAACCGCTACAACAAAAGCAAAAACCACGCGAAAAAAGAAGAAAAATTGAAGGCTAATTATTTTCTAGCTATTTTCCAGAGCAATTCAAAGTATTTTTTATAGGCCGCCGCAATATCTTTGTTAACCATTACAAAGCAAATGGGATAGTTTTCTTTCCACAGCACGTTCACTACTCTATCCCCATAAATGTTTATTACCGCGGGATTGGATATGTTAGGGGGAAGGAATTTTGTTTCA
>JAHJAQ010000106.1 GCA_018813975.1 Microcaldota archaeon | reverse complement strand
GGCATTGGCTTAACAATTCGGTGTCAAAAGAGTAATCGTTGGAAAGACGTTCAAAGGGAAGCCTGGCAAGGCATTCAACTCGATAAGCGCGCATTCCAACATTGTGGTCGCTTAATCCGAATCCCAAGATTTTTTTTTGCAAAAAATTGAGAAAACGGTTTGAAAAAAATCGCCATCGCGGCATTCCGACTCCGTGAGGGTTATCCAAAAAACGGGAGACTGTAGCAATTTCGGTTTTGTTTTTTTCCATGGAATTAAGGAGTTCGGGAATTTTTTCCGGTGCGTATTGGCCGTCGCCGTGCAAGGTAATAACCACCCCAAATCCTTGTTGAATGGCATATAAAAATCCGACCTTGTGGTTTCCACCAAATCCAAGGTTTTTTTTGTTTTTTTGAACAGTCAGGTTTTTCAGTTTGAATTTTTTTTGGACGCGCAATGCGTTTTCATAGCTGTTATCGGGACTGGCATCGTCGATTATAAAAATTCCAGCCGCGTTTTTTTTGATTTCAGATGGAATTCGTTGGATTACTTTTTCCAAGGTATTGCTGGACTTGTAGGATGAAACAAAAATTCCTATTTTTTTAATTGACATGCTCATTTTCCTGCATTAAGAAAAGCTAAAAATATTATAATAGTATTCTTTAATAACGTTTAAGGGATTCAATTGGCTCGTAGAGTTGATATCGGGATAAAATGCAGAGTTTGTCATGAAAGCCAGGCCTGTTTTTTTATGGAATGCCTTGATTTTGAATTTCACAAAACCCCTTTTCAGCTGATACAATGCCCTTCTTGCGGTGCTGTTTTGGTTCATCCGCTGCCAAAGACATCGGAATTGGTTCAATATTATGGATCCCAGTATCATCAAAAACCATCGCTTTTTTTTTCTTTTATCCAAAAAAATCGTCAAGGTCGGTTTTCAGGATTAAAGCCTGGAAAACTTTTGGATGTGGGTTGTGGTTCTGGAACTTTTTTAGAGGCCATGCACCAAAAAGGCTGGTTGTGCAATGGCACTGAGTTTTCGGATTCTGCCAAACGTTTTCTGAATCCATTGCAAAAAAAAGGCATTGACATTCAGTATGGGCAACTCTTAGACCTGCATTTTTCACAAGCACCATTTGATTTGATAACTTTTTGGCATGTTTTAGAGCATCTTGCGGAGCCTCAGCGCGAGATCGCTTTTGCATGTAAACTACTAAAAAAAGGCGGGATCTTGTTTATGGCTGTTCCCAATATTGATAGCATTAGTTTTTCGATTTGGAAATGCAACTGGTTTCACTTGGATTTGCCCCGGCACTTGACGCATTTTTCTCCGAAAAATCTTTCCCGAATTTTAGACCAAAACGGTTTTGAGGTTATTCGCATTTCTCATTTCGCTTTAGAATACAATCCGTATGGAATCTTGCAATCCATTTACAATTCACTGGGTTTTGAATTCAATTTGCTGACCAACAAAATCAAGGCCCAAAAGTCTTCGCAAACTGCTGGAAAGTCTATTCAGTTAGTGCTGATTGCACTGTTATTGCCTTTTTTGCTGCCACTATCCTTTTTTTTGGCTTATTTGTTTTCCTGGGCCAAGCGAGGTGATACGATTTCAGTGTGGGCTCGAAAACGCTGACGCATGTTTTTTAAAAACGTTTTGCAAGGCTTTTTTGTAAGTTGTCGGATGATTTTCAATGTATAAACGTGTAGAGCATTGCCGTATTTGCAATTCAAAAAATCTTCATAAATATGTCGATTTTGGTTTGATGCCATTGGCCAATTCCTATTTGGACCCTAAAGGGCAGAACCAAGAACCAACCTTTCCATTAAGTGTTTTTTTTTGTAAGGACTGTTACCTGTCCACTTTAAGCATTGTAGTGGATCCAAAGGTAATGTTTTCTCAGTACGCCTATAAATCCTCTATTTCCAAAACGTTTCAAGAACATTGTCTGGCCATGGCTGAACAAGTTCAGTCTCTATTAGGTTCCAAACCACTTTTGGTAGTGGATATTGCCAGCAATGACGGTTGTTTGTTACGTGAGTTCAAAAAAAAAGGCTTCAAGATATTGGGGGTAGAGCCCGCACAAAATCTTGCCAAAGAAGCCAATGCAGAGGGCATCACTACCTTGCCAGAGTTTTGGAGTGCATCCACGGTTCAATCCATTCGTTCTTCGCATGGTTTGGTTGATGTTATAACCGCCACTAATGTGTTTGCGCACGTTGATGACGTGCATGGTTTTGTCCAGAACGTAAAACAAGCACTATCGGACAATGGTTTACTCATTATTGAGGTGCCGTATTGCCTGAACCTTATTCGAAAACGCGAATTTGACACAATTTATCACGAACACTTGTCCTATTTTTTGGTCAAGCCCATTATTACTCTTTTTGAGAGTGAAGGAATGGAAGTGCGAGACGTTCAGGAATTCCCGATTCACGGGGGAACGATTCGCGTCTTTGTAACCAAAAAAAATAATTCCGTGGTCGAAAAAAATCAGAAAAACATTGATCGATTCTTGAAAATGGAAAAGGATGAAAACCTCTATGAATTATCCGAATACATAAAATTTGCCAATCGTCTCCTTGACGTCAAAATCGATTTACTCCAATTGCTCTGCAAGTTGAAGCGAGAGCAAAAAAAAATCGCGGCTTTTGCGGCATCCGCAAAGGGAAACACTTTGTTGAATTATTGCGGAATCAGTTCGGACTTTGTCGAATTTATTGTTGACGAGACTCCTGAAAAACAGGATCACTTATATGCGGGGAATCGGATTCCGATTTTTGGGCTGCCTGAACTTGAAAAACAAAAGCCGGATTATCTGTTGATTCTGGCTTGGAATTTTGTCAAGGAAATCATGGAAAAAACAAAGCCATATCAGGAACACGGCGGGCGGTACATTATTCCGATTCCGAGCGTCAAAGTGGTTTCCTCGCTTGATGATTTATGAAAAAGAAACGAGTAGCGGTTATTGGTGCAAGCGGCTTTTTTGGCAAGCCACTTTTTGTTGAACTTCAAAAATCTTTTGATGTTACAGGAACCTTTCAGAACAATCACCAACAAGGTCTTGAACCATTGGACATTACGGATTCCAGCGGTATTAACAATTTTTTTTCGCGCTTCAAGCCGGACATTGTGGTTCACTTGGCGGCAATAGTCAATGTGGATGAATGTGAAAAAAATCCGTCCAAGGCTTTTTCAGTTCATGTTACTGGAACTAAAAACATTGTAAACGCGTGTCAAAAAAACAATGCCCGTTTATTGTATTTTTCAACGGACTTTGTTTTTGACGGTCAAAAAGGAAATTATTCAGAAAGCGATTCACCAAATCCTATTAATGAGTATGGAAAAACCAAATTGGCTGGGGAAAAAATTGTCCAGAAGCTTTCGAACTCTCTAATTGTCCGAACCTCTACTCCGTACTCTAAAGACCTGGAATCCAAAAAATTCATTCCTTTTGTTATTCAAAATCTTTCCAAAGGATTGCCTGTTAATGCTTTTACTGATCAAATCCGCTCGCCCAGCCTGGTTGAAAATGTTGCTGAAAGTGTTCGAATGCTGCTTGAAAAAGAAGTAACTGGAATTGTGCATGTGGTTGGTGCTTCTCAAGTTTCCATGTTTGACGCAGCTCTTGAGGTTGCACGGGTATTTGGTTTTGACGAGAATCTGGTTAATCCTGTGGAATGCCAGAGTGCAAACTTGGCTGCCGTGCGACCCAAAAATACGGGTTTGTACATTCAAAAGGCATTGGATTTGGGTCTTAACCTTCTTTCACTTCACGATGGATTGGTTTTGGTTAAAAAAAGCGTTCGGTTTTCTTAGTCTTTTTTTTGCAATCGTTTCGCGTTTTGAATGGTCCAGTCAAAATCGATTTTTGGGTCATCAAACGGAATCCTATGCTCATCCGGTTTGGCAGCATTATATTCCTTGTCCATCATATACAAAACTAACAAGGGTTTTTCTCCCACTACTTTGTAACCGTGCGCTACTTTTTTGGGAATCATCACAATGACGGGTTTTTTTTCAGCATCTAGCACAAGCCTTTCTTTTTTTTTGAATGAGGGAGATTTCGACCGCAAATCATAAAGAGCTACCAATGCTTTTCCAGATACCACATGCCAAACGTCCCATTGTTTTTTGTGCCAGTGAAATGCCTTGATTTCTCCAGGATTTGTCTGTGAAAGGGAAACTTGTCGAATTGAAAAAGGAAGCCAGCTTTTACGCATTATTTCTCGGAAAAAGCCTCCTGTAGAGCTGTGGTCTGTCAGTGAAATAATTCGAACACCGTCAATCTTTGTTTTCAGTGACTTTATTGAGCTCATCCTTTGGAAAAAAACCCCAATGAATTTAAATTACTTTTTGTTGTCGAACTTTTATATAGGGATTCTTTTATATAGGGATTCGCCCGTTTTTTTACGTGATACAATGTTGTTCAAAAATGGAAAGAACTGGCTGGCATTGATTTTTATTTTTTCAATTGCATTGCACTTTTTTTTCCTGACAGATGTGGCTAATCGCGTGGACGAGCGCGAGGTTTTTATTTGGGGAGAAACGCCCGAGCGCACTTTTGTCGAACCCTATCCTCCGGGTTTTAACTTTTTTGTCGAAGCGATTTTTTCTTTTACGCAATCCGTTTTTTGGACGCGGTTTGTTCTAATGCTTTTCTCGTCGTTTGCCATTGTGTTTCTTTTTTTAGTAGCTAAACAGCTTTTTGATTCTCGCATAGCGCTTTGGGCAGCTGCTTTTCTCGCGGTAAGCCCGGTGTTTGCCATTTATGCCTCGCATTTGCGCGCGTATGGCATGCTGTTATTGATTTTTTTGATTACTACATTTTTCCTGCTCCGCATTTTGAGTTCTTCTCCGCGTCGCACAGACCAGGTCGGCCTTACTGTTTTTTATGCGCTGGGCTTTTGGTTTCACTATTATGCTTTTTTGTTTTTGGTGGTTCATGCCATAATCGTTTTGGTTAAACGTCGCAAGGATTACCTACAACGCTTTGTTGTTTCGGCTTTGGCTTCTTTATTGTTTTTTATTCCGCTTATTTCCATTGTACAGCGCCAATTGTTCATTGTGCAGTCTGCTGCTGAAGGCTATTTTTCAAGCCCGTTTTCGACTGCGGCTCTTTTGTCGGTTAGTGCCACGTTCTTGTTTTTTTTCATTCCCTTATCCAAGTCTTTTTTCTTGTCCAGTCCGTTTAGTACTGCGTTTGTTATCGTGTTTGAACTCTTTCTATTGTTTCTTTTTGTGCTTGGTTTGAAAGCAGCATGGCAATCAAAAAACACGACTTTTTTCTTGCTGCTATTCGGAATGCTGTTTTTTTTGGTGCTAGGGTTTTTGCTGCAAAAAATCCATTTTTGGCCGCGTTATGCGATTCCGTCTCTTTCATTTTGGATGCTGGCACTGGCAGTAGGGGTCTGGCAACAGAAACGGTTTTCTCCTCGCTTGTTGGGATGGCTGGTTTTGATTGGTTTTTTGGTTACCAATATTTTGGTATGGATGCTGATTCAATCTAGCCAATTCGGTTTGGTTTATTATTAACCTAAATAGTGTATATCGCTTGTTTTTTGAATAACTTTTCGTATTTTGAACCAATCCTGTTTTTTAACTGGGTTTCGCAATAAAATAGAACAATATGAAGATTGCTATTATTGGAACCGGTTATGTCGGTCTTGTAACGGGTGCTTGCCTTGCCGAGCTCGGAAACCGGGTTACGTGCGTGGACAATAATTCTGAAAAAATTCAGACGCTGAATTCGGGAACAATCCCTATTTTTGAACCGGATTTGGAAGAAATCGTCAAGCGAAATGTCAACGCTAAGCGCTTGTTTTTTTCAATTGACCTTCCCGCCAGTATTCGAGAAAACGATGTTATTTTTATTGCCGTGGGAACGCCTTCCAAGGAAAACGGTGAGGCAGACTTGTCGTTTGTGGAAGGAGTGGCCAGGAAAATTGCGCAACATTCTCAAAACCCAAAGATTGTAGTGGAAAAAAGCACGGTTCCAGTGGAAACCGGTCGGCGATTACAGGCCTTGCTAACATCGCATAACGGGAACAAAACGCGTTTTGAGGTTGTAAGCAATCCCGAGTTTTTGCGCGAGGGAAGCGCGATCCACGATTTTTTGCATCCTGAACGCGTGGTTATTGGAACAAATAGCGAGTCTGCTCGAGCCAAAATGCAGGAATTATATGGGCCCCTAAACAGCCCCATTATTTTTACGGACATTAATAGTGCTGAACTCATTAAGCACGCCTCAAATTCGTTTCTGGCACTTAAAATTTCGTATGCAAATGCAATTGCCAATATCTGTGAATTGACTGGAGCAGATGTGGAAGAAGTTACCTATGGTATGGGCTTGGATTCGCGTATTGGCAAACAATTTTTGCGTGCCGGCATTGGTTTTGGGGGAAGTTGTTTTCCAAAAGATGTGGACGCGTTTATTCGCATTGCAAAACAAAAAGGATATTCTTTTGGCTTGCTTGAAGAAGTACAACGCATTAATGCTTTTCAGCGAAAACATTTTTTTGAAAAAATAAAAAAACGCTTGGGTTCTTTGAAAGGAAAATCCCTTGCGGTTTTGGGTTTGGCATTCAAGCCTAATACTGATGATTTGCGCCACGCGCCTAGTCTGGATCTAGTGCCTTGGCTTCAAAAAGAAGGGGCTTTGGTTCGAGTGTTTGATCCGGTAGCCATGAATCCTGCCCGCTTAAAATTCGATTCCTTGCCCAATGTTCAGTTTTGTGCGGATGAGTTTGAGGCAATGAACCTGGCCGATGCGGTTCTTATCCTAACGGAGTGGCAGCAATTTAAAGAATTGGATTGGGAAAAAGCCAATGCCGTGCTTAAAAAAGCATTGATTTTTGACGGTCGGAACCTTTTTGTTCCGAATCGCATGAAACAACTGGGCTTTGAATATATCAGTGTTGGGCGGGATGCGCTTTGATTGCGTTTATTCCAGTGGCGGGTTATGCTACGCGCTTGCATCCCGTTACTTTGAACACGCCAAAAGCGCTTTTACAAGTGGGTCAAAAACCCATGATAGAACATGTGTTCGAAAAGATAGCGGAATTGCCGGGCATTGAAAAAGTTGTGATTGTGTCCAACCACATTTTTTTTAAGCATTTTTCGGACTGGGTAAAAAAAATCCAGTCCAATACTTCTATTCCCATTGTGCTTTTGGATGACCATACCACTTCAAATGAAAACCGGTTGGGAGCGATTGGTGATTTTAAATTTTCCATTGAAAAAGAAAAAATAGATTCAGATGTGATTTGGGTTTCAGGAGACAATCTGTTTACTTTTTCTTTAAAAGAAATGCAACAAGACTTTGAATCCAAAAGGAAGGATTGTGTCGGCTGTTTTGATGTTAAAAGCAAAGAAGAAGCCAAAAAAATGGGGATTGTGACCGTGAATTCTGACAGCAAAGTAACTGGTTTTGTTGAAAAACCCGCTAATCCACTATCTACTTTGGCTTCTTGCGGAATTTATTTTTACACGCGTGAAACCATTCGGTCCATTCAAAATTATTTGGCAGAAGGAAACAGTTCGGACAAACCCGGAACTTTTCTGGAATGGTTATACAAAAAAAAAACCGTGTATGGTTTTGTATTTGACAAGCCAAAAGACGAATGGTTTGATATTGGAAGCCTTGAAGTTTTGAACGCGGTTCAAACGCGGTTCAAAAACTGAACAAGGAGCTCTCGCTCATTCTTTAGTTTTGGAAAAGCGAATTTTTAGAAGCCCTATGAACATCTTTGGAATGCTCCAAAAATTAACCTTGCTTTCTGGAGAATCGGTCCAAACAACTGCAACTTCTTTGATACTAAACCCTTTTTTTTTGACGTGCCACAATAATTCCACGTCAAATTCAAAAAAATTGGAACGAACTGACTGCATTACTGGTGCGGCTCTTGCAGAAAAAACTTTGGCACCGCATTGTGTATCCAAAAGATTCAATCCAAAGAGCAGATTCACCAGGCGGTTAAAACCAATTCCAAGAAAACGTCGATAGAATGGCTGGTTCTTGATTGTGGAATCTGACAAGGCACGAGAGCCAATCGCTACATCTGCTTCTGAAAGTCCCTGTAATACCTTGAAAAACTCTTCTGGTGGCGTCGCGTTGTCAGCATCAGTAAAACCAACAATGTCCTTGCACGCCTTCCGAAAGCCCTGTTTGACCGCACCTCCCTTTCCCACGCGATAAGGAATATTCAGAAGCTTGCAATTAGAATGTTTTTTTGAAAATTTTTTAACCCGTGAAACGGTATTGTCACTGCAGTTGTTGGCAACCACAATCAATTCAAAAGGGATCTTTTTTTGCAAAAAAAAGGAATAATACTCTTCCATGGTTTTTTGAATCCTTTTCTCTTCGTTATAAGCTGGAATGACAATTGAAATCGATTTCATTGTTTCACCCACGAACAGAATATACTATAATTTTTTTATATTCAAAAACTTTTTTGAAACCGGTTGGAGCGCTGAATTGGTTTGTATTAACAACCAAATAATCGGCTTTTGATTCTAGAATGCATTCCCTGCAACCATTTTCAATCTTTTTCTGGAGTTGCTCGCGGTTCAAAACGTCTTTCCAGCCAGTATCATCAACGACTTGCAGTTGGGAATCCGGAACAAAGTGTCCTGAGCGAACATCAAGCGGAATCTTGTTGGCAATAGTAGCCATCCATCCAGAACCGTTCGATAAAAAAACTGTTTTTTTGAGGGCAGGGTCAAAGGTTTTGAACGCAACGGCAAACTGTCCTTCTTCAACAGAAAGCTTGGAACCGCTTCGACCATGGGATAATTCCGAGGAAAGCACAAAAGAAACCAAGCAAAGCAAAAAAATCAATGTTAAAACCCTTCCAAAAGAAATCTTTTGAAAAAAACGTTTTTCAATGGATTTCCAAAAATCGCCCATAAAAAAGGTTCCACTATACAGAATTGAAAAAATGGAAAAAATCCAAAAAAACTTGTCCGCATGTTGTAATTCAATCGAAAAAAACAAAACCGCTAAAAATGCGAACAAGACGGTAAAACCCAGTAGTTTGTTGGCACGTGGATCTCGGCTTCCAAACAACAAAGCCAGTATCAGTAACAAGAAAGGAATAATTCCAGTCCATGGAAATAACGCTGTTAGGCCTTCTACAAAAAGAGCTGGATTAAAACCCAAAAGCGGGCCTCCAAAATTGCTTGTAATGGTAAAATAGGTTCGAAGAATAGCCGGAATCGCCAGCAAGACTGATGCCAGCAGCAAAAGACCCCAGTGCCAGGATTTTTGCATTAAAACCTGTAGCAGCAGAACCGTTGCAAGAATGGCTCCTGTAAAAGGGTGAATAATTAGGGTAACCGGAAAAAACAGCAAAGCCAGGAACGATTTTTTTTCAAAAAAAAGCAAGGTGGCAAAAAAGAATGCAAAGCTTGCCAGCAATGGAAAAACCCCGAAATAAAAATTGGTAAAAACAAACTTGGAGCCGAACACCAGAACAACAGAGACCAAAGCAGCCTTTTCACTCCCTGTTAGTTCGCGACTGGTCCAAAAAAGGAACAGCAGTACAAGACCGGAAAAGAGAATACCCAATCCCCAAACAACCAGATAATCTGGAATAAAAAACAACAAGTCAGAAATCATCTTTGAAAACAAGGAAAAGCCGATTTGATAGGTGAACTGCAAGTCGGAATAGGGCGCGTATGTTTCTGGAATGTTGTCCGCCAGAATTCGGATATTGGTAACGTGAACCACGTCAGCGCTAGCTGGAAAAAAAGGATGAATAAATAGCAGGGGAAAAGCGAGTAATACAATACTTGCCAAGAAAAAGAAAAAAACCGAGCGAGGGCTTTTTAGGGATACTTTTCCCTTTTGCATCAAAAACCAAGCAGCAATCAGTGCCAACAAAAGAATTGGAACGGAAACCAAAAAAAAGTAGCCAATCCAAAGACCCAGCAGGATTGAGACTGAAGCCCAAACCAGAAAAAACGTTGAAAGAAAAGCGAGTTTTTCCATTTAATCACTCACTTTTCGGACAACCGTAAAAATAGTGAAACGGATATTGTCAAACTGCTTTTCGACCCGAAAACCATTTTCTTCAAATGCACGTGCAATGGTTTTTGGAGAAAAATGATTTACATGACCGGCTCCTTTCTTGAAATATTCTTCCCCCTTTAAGGTCCCACGCAAAAAACACTGCAAGGCAAAAAACGGTTTCCAAAAGCTGATAAAAGTATCGTACGGAACAGTTGCAATGCAAATACCGTTGGTTTTCAAGATGCGGTGGATTTCTTGGATGGCTTTTGGATAATCTGAAATGTGCTCCAGCACCTCTGAAATTACCACAAGGTCAGTGCTTTTACTTGGCAATCCGGTTTGTTGGATCGGCAAGACACGGAAGTCCTGTAGTCTTTCTTCTTGCTTTGCCTTTAAAAGCATTTTTTCATTTTGGTCGATTCCCAAAACAGGTAATTTTTCTGTGTTCCAGTTTACGGTTCCACAACCTAAATCTACAATGAGACCTTTTTTTGAATAAAAAGACTTAATCGTTTTCAATAATAACTGATTTTTGGAATTGTGAAACCATCGACGAAGCGGATTCGGGGAATTAATCATTTTTTCGTGAAATTCTGCTTCCATTTCATCATAATGAACCGACTCTTCAAGATCAATTTTGGCAGAATCTTTCATAGGTTTTCCCCGCTTTGAACAATCAAACTTTTTTTTGGCCCTCGAATTGCCAGTAAAATTTGCCTTAAAATGGCTTAATATTGTTTTCGGTTCACCCACACGAAAAAATCCATTCAGAGAATAGTAGCTAAATACATGCCTTTTTAATGTTTTTTTGGATTTACTTGTTTTCATGAAAACGGCTCAAGAGACACGAAAAAAATCTTTGCCAAAAGCTGCTGGTTCTTCTTCGCTGATAAACCAAAAATATTTTGCCAATCATTATTTTCAGACCCTCTCTTCGATCAAGCAAGACCTGGCGCAGTTTTTTTTCAGTGAAAAAGAGGCCTATAAAAAATTTGAGTCCGTTCTGGTGCCTGGAATCCTTTTTTTCGAAGTCACCAATATCTGCAATTCCCGCTGCATTTTTTGCGCATATAAAACGGTTACACATAAAAAAGGTACCATGCCGTTCTCGACTTTTAAAAAAGCGACAGATGAATTTGTCCAAATGGGGGGGAACACCATCAGCTTTACCCCAACCGCGGGAGAACCCTTGCTCGACCCTGACTTGATAAACAAAATTCAGTATGCCGTCAATTGCCCGGGCATCAAGGAAGTTTATTTTTTTACCAACGGAATATCGCTTACACAGGGGGATTTATACCGGCAGTTGGTCGACTCTGGCATCAAAGAAATCGCGATTAGCACAGCAGGATGCAGCCAAAAGAGCTTCAAGGAAGTGTACGGGGTTGATGTGTACCCTAAATTGATTGAAGGGATTTATCAGTTACTCAAGTACAATAATGAAAAAGAAGAGCCCGTGAAAATTTCCATCAATTTTCGCCCGTCACAACAGCTCAAGGACATCCTCGAATCGCCCGATTTTAAGAAATATATCCAACCGTATCTTTCCACTAGGGTTCGGATCGAATTTTTGGTAAACTATGATAATTGGGGGGGCACCATCAAGAAAGAAAACTTGAAAGGAGTAATGAAACTCAGGCGAATTCCTATGGTAAAAAACGTTCCTTGCACACGGACTTTTGACTTAATGGTTTTGTTCGATGGAAGCGTCCGATTATGCGCCAGTCGGTTTAAAACCACAGAGTTTGATGATTTGGTTGTTGGAAATGTCAATGAAAAATCCCTTTCCGAAATCTATTATGGAAAAAAGGTTTTGCAAATCCGAGAAGGCTTTTTGTCCCATTCCCTTCCATCTGCGTGCAAGGACTGTAGCCTTTATCTGCCGGCAACAAAAAAATGGCTCCTACAACGCTGATTTTTTTTGTTTCATTATACTGCTTATTTTTGGATTTTTATCCCCGTGTTGAGCGAAAACCAAGGGCTTTAGTCCTTGGATGAAGCTCAACAATCTGTTTTTTTTGTTTTGTAAACTTGTTTCTCCTTTAGTGGCGCGCGGCGCTCGCGCGCCAGCCAAAAGGAGGCGTTACGCTATG
>JAHJAQ010000105.1 GCA_018813975.1 Microcaldota archaeon | reverse complement strand
GGCAAAAACAGTTCTATGCTAGAGGTTCTCAAAAGTGGTACTGCCTCTAATTTGATGATTGGTAGAAATGGATTGGCTTGGATTAAAGGTGGCGATACTGCCTTATTGCGAAAAGCCATTCGAAAAATCGAAGAAGAATCACATTTAGATCATTTAACCGAGGGCATTACTCTTTTTTTAAAAGAAAATGCACAAAAAAACGAAAATTGAATGTTGAATGGAGCGATACAATATGGGTAAAGAAAAAGAAATTGTATATGTGGATAAGAGTGGAAAACGATTGGATGGTCGCAAAGCAGATGAATTGCGCCCCATTAAAATAAAAGTGGGTGTAGTACCCAATGCTGATGGCAGTTGTTATTTAGAATGGGGTTATAACAAAGTTGTTGCAGCGGTGTACGGCCCCAAAGAAGCCTTACCCAAACACAGAGCTGATCCTTATGGTGCGAATGTGAATTATTATTATCGCATGGCCTCTTTTTCCGTTTCAGACCGCAAAAATCCGCGACCCGGTAGAAGAGAGATTGAGATTAGCAAGGTTTCAGGAGAAGCCCTAAAAGCAGCGATTTTTACGGAACAATTTCCCAATACAAACATTGATGTGTATGTAGAAATTTTTGACAGTAATGCGGGAACTCGCATTGCAGGCCTTACAGCTGCTAGTCTTGCGTTGGTAGATGCGGGGATTCCCATGCGCGGCATTGTAGCCGGTTGTACAGTCGGAAAAGCGGGCGGTCATATTCTTGTTGATCTAACCAAAGAAGAAGAAGATGCGCCTGATGCCGTTGATATTCCACTGGCCATTATTCCGGAAACAGAGGAAATTGTGTTACTGCAAATGGATGGCTTACTAAAAAAAGAAGAATGGGATAAAGCCGTTCAAATGGGAATTGCAGGTTGCAAACAGATTCTTGAATTGCAAAAAAAAGCCTTAAGCAAAAAGTTTGAAGGCTTTCCTGTACAAGAAATTGCTTCAGATCTTCGAAGCGAATCAAAAAAAGAAGAGATTAAAGAGTAAAGGTGAAAAAATGCAGAATATTATTTGGGAACTTGAAAGCGATAAGATTCGAAAAACAGTTTTAGAAAACAAGCGATTGGATGAAAGAGCTTTTGATGAATACCGTCCAATCGAATTAACCACAAATATTAGCCATAATGCCGATGGTTCTTGCCAAGTAAAGCTGGGCAAAACCGAGGTAATGGTTGGCGTGAAATCGGTTTTGGGAACACCCTATCCCGATAAACAAAACGAGGGCAGTATTAGTGTGAATATGGAATTTTTGCCCATTGCAAGTCCAGAGTTCGAGTATGGTCCGCCCAGCAGTGAATCCATTGAAACCGCGCGCGTCGTAGATCGAGGTCTTCGAGAAGCCAAAGCACTAGACTTTACCAAATTGTGTATTATAGAAGGTGAAAAGATTTGGGTGGTTTTTTTGGATATCTACACTCTCAATCAGGATGGAAACTTGTTTGATGCTTCTTCTATTGGTTGCTTAAAAGCGCTTTCAGAAGCAAAGCTTCCCAAACTGGATGAAAACAATGTTATTATTCCCTATGAATACGATAAAAAACTCGAGTTAAAACGCCATCCCTTATTGAGTACTTTTGTAAAAATAGGGAATTCGGTTTTAGTGGATCCAACGCTTGGAGAAGAAAAAGCTTCTAGCGCGCGTTTTTCAATTGCCACTACCGAAGATGATTATATTACGGCATTCCAAAAAGGCGGCAAGGCAAGCGGTAGTTTTTCAGTCCAAGAAATTGATCAATGCATTGAAACCGCTTTTAAAAGAGCCAAGGAACTGCGCAAAAAGTTTTTTGGAAAAAAATAAGGCGATGAAAAAAATATGAGTCCAACTCGAAAAGTTAAAAGTGCGGGCCGTTACGGTGCACGATATGGAATTGGTATTCGAAGGCGCTTGTTAAAAGTAGAATCCAAACAAAAAAAGCCCCATCCCTGTCCTTATTGTGACTTAAAAAGACTAAAGCGAAAAGCAGCCGGCATTTTTTATTGTACCAAATGCAAAATAGAGTTTGCTGGGGGGGCTTATTTTCCTCAAACCTTAACGGGTGGGATTGTAGAAAAAATGATTCGTCAAAAAAGCTTTTTACCTTCGGTTGGAGAGCTGGTAGAGGCAACAGAAGAAACCAAGCACCCTGCTGAAGCGGTTGTAGAAACAAAAACCGAGTCAAAAAAAACGAGTAAAAAATGATTTTTTTTCGGGAGGAATGTTAGAATGTCATACAAGTGTGGAAAATGCGGTGATATTATAGAAACCATTCCGGATGGATTGGTTCGATGTCCGCGTTGCGCGTACAAAGTATTGTATAAACTACGCCAACCGGTTTCCAAAAAGGTTAAAGCACGCTAAAAAAAAAAAATAGTGTTTTTTTTGAGGTGAATGCGTTTTTTGTTGCAAACCAGTTTTTCGTTTTCCTTTTCTTCCCCTATAACCGCTCAAAACGCTATTTTAGCGTTACAACCGGATTTGAACCAAAAACACGAAAAGCGATCTAAAACCGTTTTAAAAGCAAATAAAAACGTTGTGTTGGCCAATATGAGTGCTATGGATGAAATTGCTTTGAAAGCAAGTGCTAATAGTATGTTTAAAGCCATGGCTTTAATTCAAAAAATACAAGATAACAAAAAGGAGTTGTGATGAACTTGACTAATGAACAGCCCTCTCAAGAAGACTTAATGCAATTTGAACAAAGCCGAAACCAATTAATGGGTGTTTCTGGGCAAAAACAACAATTACAAGCCCAAACCAATTTGCTGGGCAAGTCTTTGGAAGAATTAGACAAAACCACTGAAAAAAAGGTTTACAAGGCCGTTGGAAACATTCTAATCCTTTCTGATGTTATTCAAACCAAAAAAGAACTCAAAGAAACCAAAGAAAGCATTGATTTAAGAGTCAAAACCCTTCAAAAACAAGAAGATATTTTGGTTCAAAAACTAAACAAGATTCGCGCTAAAATCCAGGGAAAACCGGCGGAAGAAGAAACCGAAACCAAGAAAAACTCTAAAACCAAAAAGTAATAGGGTTTTTTTTTGGCAACCAAAACCATTCTACAATCTTTTTTAAAAAAGGCTAAACCAAAGCGGTTATTGGTATTGTGCCATGCCAATGCTGATGTAGATGCTATGGCCTCTTCCATTGCGCTCTATTTTTCTTTGCCCAAAAAAATCAAGGTAACCGTGGGTGTTCCGGAACACGCGAACCAAAGCGCTCAACAACTCGCTAAAAAACTAGGCGGAAAATTTACTCTTAATCCTTTTCTCGAATCTTTTGATGCCATTATTCTGGTTGATTTTAATGAAAAACACCGTGCGGGAAAACTAGAAAAAGAATTGCTTTCTTTTTCCAAACCCATTTTGATTTTAGACCACCACCAAAAAACCAAACAATCTATTCCAACCAAATTTGCGCGCTTAGAGCCCAAAGCGCCTTCTGCTGCTTTTATGGTATTACAAGAACTAGAACACCTTCGTTTTTCCCCCTCCAAAAAAACTTTGTTGGCGTTGGCAGCGGGAATGGTCTCGGACTCTTCTGATTTGTTAGTGGCGGATGGTGTGTTATTGGAAAAGATTTCTTTTTGCTTGCAAAAAACCGGTTTTTCTTTGCAAGAGGTTCGTGCGTTGTATGATATTCCAGTGAATGTTTCGGAGAAAATTGCCAAGCTAAAATCCTTGCATAGATTACGCTTGTTTGAAGTAAACGGTTTTTTAGTGGCATTATCCAATACTAATTTTTTTGAAGCCCAAAGTGCCATGGCTTTACTAGCTTCTGGCGCGGATATTGCTTTTGTGGCTGGAATTGAAAAGGGATCGGAATTGTGCCGGTTGATTGGAAGGGTTTCCCTGCCTTGCCTTCAAAAAACCAAATTGCATTTGGCGAGGGACGTTTGCACTAAATTACCGCGTTCTTTTGGCGGTCATGGTAATGGTCATGCGGGTGCAGCTGGTTTTTCGGCTTTTCATGCCCAGCCAGAATTTGTGTTACAACAATCCCTTGATTTAATAACTGATTTTTTTCGCCAAAAAAACAAGTCACTCGAATTTAGGGAAATTATCTGACCGAAGCAAATAAAAAAACCAGTTTACTATTAATAAGTGTGATTGCAATGGAATGTCCGACTTGTCATATTCGATTGAATCGTGTTGGAATGGAACGCATTGAAAACGGAAAAGTAATTGCAGAATTCGAGTGCCCAAAATGCCATACGCGTGTTTCCAGTGCCTTACCCAAACCAGGGCCCCTGCCTACAAATTTTTAATGCTTTTAAAACAAGGCTCGCAAACAAATCGGTTGTTATAACGGATTCCGGCTTCTTTTATACCCGAACAGAGCACGCATAATTGGCCTTTTCCTTCTGTGGCTTTTTCGTTTGCCCATTCGTGTAATAATTCCCACTTTACCCAGTTTGGAATAACCAGTTCTTGTAGCACGGTTTTGTCATTCATTTGAATGCGCTTGCGCATGCTCGGCAAAATCATTTTGGAAAGGTTTTCCAGCCACCGTACTTTTTCCATGGCTCCTTTGCGTACCATGTCTTGATAGGTTTTTTCAAAGTGGGATTCTGTCATTTTTTGGCTTCCAGCGTGGTTTTTTCTTCTTTTGTTTCTTCATCGCCCTCTTTTTTTTTGCGATTAAATGCAAACATGGCAAATTTTCGATACTTGGTTTTGGTCCATGCCGTGGGTTGTTTTTTGCGCAACTTGAATTCTTCTTTTAATAGTTGTTCGCGCATTTTTTCATTCACATGCGGAGATAGGATAGCTTCATCGTCTTCGTTCCATTCTAATAATCGTTCTTCCAAGGGCTTTTTGCGTGGCTGTGGTTTTGAAAGGTGGATGGGCCTCTTTTTCTTGGTTTTTTTAGGAGAAACCCTTTTTTTGGCGTGTTTGAACGTTCTTTTTGAGGCTTTTTGAGCCTTTTTAGTTGTTTTTCGCTTTATAGGCCTTTTTCTTTGCGTTTTACTATTTTCCATAAAATCCCTTCTAAACCCTTAAAATCTACTTAATACAGGCAATTCTACTATAAAAAGCCAGCACTTATTCCCTGTCTTTTTTAGCCAATGTGCTGGCCAAGTGCTTTGCCTACTTGTATAGCGTTAAGCCAGTCTCCAAAAGCTGTTCTAAGTGCTTTTAAGTCGGTTTCTCTCAGAAAACCTTCTTGACGAAGCACCTGAAAAAAAGCATTCATAAAGACCCTTCCTTCCAGCATTTTTCCGTATTGGCTTCCAACTTCGTTTGCAACTTTTTGAATGGCTGCTCCGTGCTTTCTTTCACTAACTCCGGCGATACGCGTAATCATACTGATAATTTTTTCATCCCGCTTTTGCAGTAAGGCTTCTAGTTTCACATCTTTGGTGGCCTCTCTCAAAAGGGCAGCATCTTTCCTATGGCCATACCTAAGTCTTTCTTTTTCTGCATTAAACCAGTCCAAAAGCCGTTTTTGTCTTCTGCCAATTTCCACTAAATGGTGAAAATGTCTGGGGTTTGATGCATTTAACTCTTTAATGCGTGCTCTCGTGCTTCTACGCAACAAAAAAGTTCTTCTTCCATGTCCTAGCCTGTGCGCAGCAAGTATCATACGTCTTCTCATGTAAATAACTAGCAGCTTTTTTATTATAAAATAGCGTGAGTCAAATTATTCTCTGATGTTTTACTACAAGAAAACAGTGGAACCGTTTTGTTTGATTTTATCGCGCTGGGCATAGCGTATCAGATAGTGGGCCGTGCTTTTGGGAACACTGGTACTTTCTTCGATTTCGCGATAAGTGCGATGGTCTTTTACGAGTTCAATAACTCGTGCCATTTTTTTCAATGGAATTTTGAGTGGCCTGCCCGCGTGTTGTTGTATGTCCAATCGAATGTTTTGTTGTTCCGTCCATTTTTTGGTTTTTGTTTTTAATCGTTTAAAACAGGATTGGCTGCATGAAATATTTTCAATGGGTCTTTTTTCACAAATGGTTTGAATCTTTTTCATGGCAAGTGGTCTTACCAAGTGGATTTCGCGTGTTCCTTTTGGAATGCGATTCATTTTGGTTTGGGGCCAAACACTATACTTCATTTTTTTCCTCTTTTTTTTTGCGTTTAATTTTTTTCCATACTCTTTCACTCATGGTTCTTTTGGTGGCATATTTTACACTATCCCATAATTCCCATCGCTTTAGTTTTGTGCGTGGAATCTTTTTGTACACACCTGAACTGGTTTCTTCTACGCCTACTCCGCACCAGGTTACTTGGTTTTTTTGTTGGAATAATTCAAACGCCGTTTTAGTGGATAAACGTTTTTTTGGGGGATTGGCCTTTAGCATGGCTTCTCCAATTCGATCAGCGGTATGGGCATCAGAACCGGCTGTAATAAAAGGCGCTTTTTCTCCAATGGCAATGCCTGCACTTATTCGGGCAAGCGTATTCCAAATGCTTTTTTCGACTTTGTTTTGCATTTTTTTTCCAACGCGCGACAACCCAATTTTTCGAGTTACCTTGTTTTTTTCCAAGAAATCCAAAAAGTTTACGGGCCTCCTAACCCAACCCGATTCAAAAATAATATCGCTTAAATGTCCTACCATTCCATTGTATGCTTCTATTCCCAATTCGTGTCTTTTAACGAGCTTGGTTAGTTTTTTGGGACCGATCAAAAAAGCAGCAGAATCATATTGAAATCCCCATGGATGCGCACAACTTAATGCACAACCGTGTTTTTCAGCTAGTTGTGCTGCTTCTTCAATAGGCAAGCCATACTCTAACCATTTTTTTTCTTGGTAAATCTTTTTGGAAGGAGAATAACATAACACGTGTCCAATATTCGTGTTTAATTCAATTCCCGGAATAAGAATTTTGTTTTTGGGCTTGTATTTGGCAACTATTTCAAATGCTTTTTCCGGCCAAAAGTGCGCGTGTTCCGTCATCGCCATTACTTGAATTTTTCGCTTTTCGGCTTCTTTCCAATAATCTGTTCCTTTAACCCTGCGCTCGATTACGTGTGAGTGCAAGTCAAATGTAATAGAATGCGCCATGATAAACAATAGTCTTACCATTAAAAAAAAGAGTCCCTCAAAGCCCCAAATCGTTTTTTCTGGATGTCCAGAATTTGCTAAGGTTTTTATACTTCTTTTTCGTTTTGTTTGCCTATGAGAGAAGACTTTTCTGGATATCCAAAGGATAAGCTTGTTTTGTCGGATTTGGAGTCCCAGATTTTGCGTTTTGTATTGGAATCGTGGCCTTCTTCGCCATTGCACGTGGCAGAGCATTTTCAGGCGGATTTGTCTTCTTTTGAGGCGCGAAAGCGGGCGAGTGCGCGGTTTGCGTATTATTTGCAAAAGCTAGTGAGAAAACAGTTGTTGTTGAGCAAGCGCGTGGGCCATGCGCTTATTGTTTGGCCGTTGGAAGTTGAAAAGTATCGTGCATTGCATTTGTTGTTACAATCGGATGATTTTGTTGCGCCCAAACAATTGGATGTTGTTTTGTCAATTGAAAAAGAATTGGTAAAAAAACCAGGCGGTTTGGATTCGTTTAAGGGGGTGGCTTAATTGTTGAATACTTTTTTGGATAAGTTTATTTTTACAAATGGTTTGCGGTATACTCATCATAATTTTTTATTGATGAATGTGCCTTTTTCAATTGTTCCGGTTGATGTGTTGGTTGGTTTGGCGCAAATTGAGGATGTCGAGGTTAATCAGCGGTTGTATGATGCGGTTAAAAAGCATGTTTCGGGTTCGTTGGTGCAGTCTTTTCAATTGGGTCCTCCATTGGAAAAAGCGGTTTTGTTTTTGGAAGAGTTTTTTACGGCTTCTGGTTGGGGTTTGGTTCGGCGAGTGGATTTGGATGCGCATAAGAGTCGTGCGATTATTGTGGTAGAGGATAATCCTGTTGCGCGTTCGTTGCAGGGAAAGGCTAAGAAGCCGGTTGATCATTTGGTGCGGGGTGTTTTGGCGGGTGTTTTTTCGCATTTGTTTAAGGATGATGTGGATTGTGTAGAGCATTCGTGCATGGCGTTGGGGGCTGGTCGTTGTGAATTCATTATTAAGCCTCAATTCGAATTTGATTTTTCCAAACCTGAAAGCAGAGACCAATTGCTTTTAGAAGAAGCTATGAAGCTATAATCTAAACAATTTTTGTGATTTTTTTTGGGTATTTATACTTAAAATGGTTTCGAGTCACTGTACCGTTTGATGGCTATTAGTTTGTCTAGCGTGGGTATTCCACTGCAATCGTCTAAGGATGCTATTATTCATGTTTTGAGTGAGCAGTGGCCTTTAACCGCTAAACAGCTTTTTTCGGTTTTGAAGCGATCTTATGGCTTTACAGTTACTTATCAGGCGCTTCATAAAACGCTGAGTCAATTGGTTAAGCAAGGGGTTCTTCAAAAAATCGGTTCTTTGTATAAGCTTGATAAAGAGTGGGTCGCGAGAATCAAGTCGTTTGGAGAAAAGGTTGCGCACGAGTATTCTAAAACAAGTTTTAAGGATTTCTCCGAAGATATTATCACGCTTTCTGTTGATAATTTTCTTTCGGCCGTCAAGTTTATTATTAACGAGTTTTACACTACTTTTCCAAATCCAGGAAAAAAGTCTGCTTTGTGTTTGTGGGAGCATACTTGCTGTTGGGTTGGTTTTGGAGAGGAAGAATATACTAATTTGAAGAAAATGTTTGCGAGTTGTACGCACTGTGCGTTATGTAAAAATAAAACGGTTCTAGACCAGTATTTTTCGGATTTTTTGGAAAAACAGGGAAAGCATTGTTTTTGCGGTGTCGATTATAATGCAACGGGTGATATCTTTGTTCAAGGTGATTTTGTAGCACAAGTATATTATCCGGCCAGCTTTCGAAAAGAACTGTATCGTGTTTTTCAAAAAACCAAAAAAGTCGAAGAATTTGATCCAGATGCTTTTTTTCGTATTATCTCAAAGTCTAATAAAATCAGCATTGTAATAACTAAGAATCCAAGTTTTGCGGAGCACTTGCGCCAAAACCTTTTCCTGCTTAAAAAGGGTAACTAGTGCTCTATTTTTTGAATTTGTTTAGTATTTGGTTTTTGAGTTGGTTGGCGAGTGTTTGGTTTTGGTTGATGGTGATTGAAATTGGTGTGGGGTGTAGCATAATTTGTTCGAATAGTTGATTGATGTCTAATTGTTTGATGGTTTTGGTTTTTTTGTAGTACTGGTTTAGTTTTTGAAGTATTTTTTTGGGATAGTATACTTGTATTACGGTGTTTGGGTATACTAGAAAGTCTTGTCCGATTTTTGGGTTGTATTTTATTTTGGCATGTCCTCCAATTTGGTTCCAAAATTGGGTGCACCATTCGTCTAGTGGGGTTTTGTTAATGCTAATGGCATATAGATCAAATTTTTGGCCGAGGTTTTTGAGTTTGAGGTATTCTTTTTTGGACACAAAGAGGGGCAGCCAAAAGTGGTTCCAGATTAACCCTAAGAATTCTTTGTTGGGGCTTTGAGGTTGCTGGTTGGATAGTAAGTCTAATAGGATGCTGTCTACTTCGTATAACGAGTTTGCGGTTATGCTCGCTTGTTGTTGGAATAGGGTTTTTTGAGCGTATTTTTGGGCGCGTTGTTGAGTTTTTTCTCGTTGTTCTTCGAGCCATTGTGGGTTTAGTTGATAGCCTTTTTCATTTTTTTTAGGATTTTTTTCTCGATTAGTTGTTGTAGCGTTTTGTGAGTTGCTTGGTAACTGGTTTCTTTGCCTTCTCGTTTTTGCCGCTGGTAAATTTGCTGGGCCTTTAGCGGCCATTCTTCGGAAAGAATCTCCATAATCATTTCAGTACTGGTTTTTGTGTTCATTTTATCCCTTTTGGTTTTTTTGGAAAATATTTTAGGGCGTTTTTTCGGATTTTTTGGGCTTTTTCTTTATCATAGTAAATTATGGCTTTGGACTTGTAAGGGTGATGCATTACTTCGAGTGTTTTTTCGAGGTCAAATTCTTTGATTGTTTTTGGTTTTTCCCATAGTTTTTTCCATGCTTTATGGTGTTCTGGTTCAAAATATATTTCACATAAGTGGTTTCCAATTAGGAATGTGTCGAATGGTTCTTCGTGGGGAACGCCTAGTTTTACTTTGGTTCTCATTTTTTCAAATGTTTCGGCTAAAAATTGGTCAATAAGAGTATTGCTTTCGGATAATATTAAGACAGAATTTTTTTTAAAAAATTGGCGCACGCCTTCTACTTCATCCTTGGAAAGTCCCATAAGTGAATACATGCGCGTCCAAATCCAAATGCTTGGTTTTTTTAGGGCCGGATATTCCATTAATTCAAAAATTAAAAATCGTCCCAATTCTATTACACTATTGAGCGTTCTTACTTCGGGTTTTCGCAGTTCTTCTGGTTTTTCTTTTTCTTTTGCTTTAATTTTTTCAACAAATCCTTCTAGCTCAAGAATCCATTTTGGGTGCAATTGATACTTGCTGTTGAATCGCTTTACTATACAGTCGGTTTCAAGTTGTTTTAGTGCTTTGTGAACTGCTTGATAGGAAATTGGTTTTCCTTTTTCTCTGCTTATTTTTTGATATAGCTGTTTAGTAGTTAATGGATCTTCTTCGCTCAATACTGCTAAAATTTGGTCTCGGGTTTGAGCGGAAAATCCGCTCTCTAAAATCTTTCCCAGTAGCCTCATTCTTATCCCACATAGTGTACTGGAAAAAGTGTTTTAAACCAGCGAGAAATTTTTTTAGTGATTTTCTAAAAGGGGTATCTTTGGATGATTTTGGCTCTTTTTAGGGTTTTGCTTGAGAATAGGTTTTTATAGAGGGCTAGCGTATTGTTTTTGCTTTTATAGCGTTTTGAGGTGTATGAGTGACTTTACGGACAAAGACTGGTATTGCGGGTTTGGATAAGGCCCTTCAAGGCGGTTTTCCAGAGGGAAACATGGTATTGGTTTCTGGTGGGGCTGGAACGGGAAAATCCACGCTTTGCTTGCAGTTTTTAGTGAATGGTTGTAAGGAAGGGGATCGCGGGGTTTATGTTTCTACGGAACAGAATGAAGCAGAACTTTCAAAGCAAGCGGCTTCTTTTGGCTGGGATTTGCAATCGTTGATAAAGAAAAACCAGTTGAAGATTGTGTTTTATGATATTACCGGTTCGGATAATTTTTTGAAACATTTGGAAATGGTGGTTCAAGAGTTTAAACCCAAACGGATTGTAATTGATTCCATGACCACGCTAACAGATTCGATGATTTTGGGAGGAATTACCGAGCATGATGCTTTTTCCATGGTTCAAATCGCGGAGAGTGTTTCGCCGATTCCAAGAACCGAACAGATTATTTCAAAGCAAATCTTATATCAGTTGTTAAAGGCGCTTCGAAAGTATAAGGTGACTACGTTGTTGACTTCAGAGTTGTATGAAGAGGTTTTGCGTTTGAGTGCTGATGGTATTTCCGAGTTTATTTCGGATGGCGTTCTTTTATTGAGTTATTTGGGTGTTGGCCAGTCCGTTTTCAGGAGTATCCGCGTCCGAAAAATGCGATACACAGACCACGAAAAAGGTTCTCTTGTTTACCAGATGACTGCCAAGGGAATTGAAATCAAACCACAGGAGTTATCCCTGTAGAATGAATCCCTATTGGGGACTAAAATGTCAGAAACTGCCTTATTGAGCCTAGCAATAGTTGCCTTTTCGTTTCCACTTCATGAATACTTGTTTTATATTATTTCTTTTTTTGTGTTGGGCGCGGGCATTAAATATATTGATGATTGTTTTGACGAAAAGGTTTTTAGCAAGCGAAATGGGTTTGTGCTGGCGCCTTTGTTGGGCTTGTTTTGGGCGTTTATAATGGCTCAGCATCCTGCTGCTGCCACTATTTTGGGGGCTATTGTTTTAGCGGTTTTTTTTAAGGGAAAAATCGATAATATTGCGTTTACAGCTGGAGCCCTGGTAATCATCGTGGCTTTGTTTTTGTCTGGTTTGGCGCATTTTTTGTGGATTCCGTTGATTGTAATTGCACTTGCTGGTATTTTGGACGAAATGGCAAATGACTGGGCTGACAAGAGAACTGTATTATCAAAGCCAGTTCGATGGATTTTTGAATACCGTTTTATCATGAAACTTTCAGTGTTGTTTTTTGCTTGGATTGGTGTTTTTCCTTGGCTTTTTTTCTTTGCCTTTTTGGTTTGGGATATTGGATATGCCCTGGTTTATGAGTATGTAAAGCTCGCTATTCATAATCGAAAGTTTTATTATCATCCAACTCCCAATAACCTACTGAATGATCATCGATAGGGAGAGTAAACTTTATGGCAAAACGTGATGAAGTTTTGGCTGCTCTGAATGATTTGTTACGACTAGAAGACGTTTTAGCTTGTATGCTGGCCAGAAAGGGCTTAGATGGAATTGTGCCGGCTAATTTGAAGATAAAGCAGGTTGATTTGTGGCGTTTAATCCAACAAACCACCTCTCAATTTTTTGATATTATTAACAAGTTTTTTGATTTTGGCATGGACCGCTTGTACTTCGAGCTAGGCGACCACACCATTATCCTAGTACCCATTTCTCAAGAATTTGCTCTCATCGTGATTATTCCTTCTCTTGCAAACCTTGGTTTGTTGGATGTGGAGATCGAAAATACTTCTCGAAAAGTAAAGGCTCTTTTAAGCCAAAAGGAAGAGGCTTAAATAATCCTTTTAACCTATTTTTTTGCCATGAAACAAAAGTGTGATGTTTTAGTTGTTGGTGCTGGAATGGCTGGCTTAGTGGCTGGCTTAAAGCTTGCCAAAGATGGCTTGGATGTCGTTTTAGTTGAAAAAAACAAGCAATTCGGTGTTCATAATAATACTAAGTTGGATATTACCGAGAGCTCTGATTTGGATCCAATTATTTCTGAATTAAAACTTCCAGTGTTAGATCGTTCAAATACCTCAAAATGGTTTTCTCCTAAAAACCATTTTTTGTTTGAATCCAAGGTTCATGACTTGTTTTTAAAGCGCGGTGCTGAAAAAGATTCGTTTGATTCGGTTGTTGGAAAAAACGTTCAAAAAAAAGGAGTGAATGTTTTATTTGATTCTCAATTACAAAACTTGAATTTTGTTCACGGGTCAGTTGTATCTGCGACCATAAAACACAAAAACAAAAAGAAAGAATTTTTTCCAAAGTTTGTGGTGGGTGCGGATGGTTCTTATGGCAAGACCGCTCAACTAGCTGGTTTGGATTCTTTTGTTGGAAAGGAAACTCAAATTGCTGGTTTTGGAATTGCTGGAACCAATTTTGATTTAGCTCCTTCTTTAACCCACATTTTTTTTGACCATCGCTTATTGCCTGGGGGTTATTTTTATATTGCCCAGTCCAAAAAGGTATTGGGCTTTGCCATGGCTGTTTTTAACAAAGCGCGAACTCAGGGAAACCTTTCAGCGTACTATAAAAAGTTCGTTTCTTCTAATCCTATTGTAAAGAACCTGTTGTTAGATCATACGCCGTTTAATTTTTCGGCTGGCGCTTGTAGGGTGGCCATGCTTAAACGCCGTGTTAAGGGAAACTTGTGTTTGGTTGGGGATTCTGCTCGTGTAATGGATCCTATTTTTGGGTATGGAGCACGACAGGCTATTTTTTCTGGTTTTCATGCTGCGGATACTATTGCGCGTAATTTTTCGCATCATCATTTTGTGTTACCAAATTATCATGATTTGTTGGGCAAGACGTTGCTTTCTGCAGAGCGAGAAGCCCACTTTTTGCGAAGCTTGTTTGATAGGCTAACCAATAGAGATTTTGATTTTTTGGTTGAAGCCGCTTCTTTTTTGCATGAACACAAGAACTTAGACGAGGTTCTTGAAAAGCCGCCTAAACACGTGGCTTTGCTCATTCACAGCTTTTTACGACGCCCCCACCAAAGCGTTCCCTTAAGCATAAAATTTTTAATCCACAGAATGTTTTATTTTTAGGTTTTTTTATGACACTTGAATGCGATATTCTAGTTATTGGTGGTGGCCCTGCCGGCCTTGCTGCTGCCCGTGCCGCAGCACTAAAAGGTGCTAAAGTAATTTGCATCGAAAAAAAAGAACAAATCGGCAAACCCGTCCAGTGTGCAGAAGGGATTGGAACTAATTTTCTTCACTTGTTACCATTTAAAATACCGCCACTGTTGCTTAGATGGCCTGTTTCTGGATATGCTTTTCATTTGGGTGACTTGTCAGTTGTATTAAAGGGGAAGCAGTTTTCGGGGTTTTCTATTGATCGTTGGCGGGTTGAGCAGTGGCTTTCTAGAGAGGTTATAAAAGGGGGTGGAAAAGTATTGTCCGGTTCAACTTTATCACACTTAAACGTTAAAAAAAATAAAATTAGCGCTTCCTTTACGCGAATGGGGGAAAAAAAGTTGATCAAATCTAAGAAGTTGATTTGTGCGGATGGTGCGCATTCGTTGTCAGCTGATTTGCTAGGTCTTTATTCTTCTAAAAGGGGGAGTTTGGGTCCTATTTATACTTGGGAAGTTCATGGAGCACGTATCAATCAATGTAATTTAGAACATCTATTTTTAGGTAGTTTTGCACCTACTGGATATGGATATCTCTTTCCAAAATCTAAAACTGTTGCAAATATTGGGGTTGGAGCAATTCATCCAAGGAAACCGATGGAAAAATATTTCGATGAGTTTTTGCAGGTTCCTTTAGTAAAAAAACAAGTAAAAAATGCTAAATTTATTACAGAGAAAAGTAAAGATGCTGCTTTTGGTAAGCTCATTGACAAATGGACTCTTGACAACGTTCTTTTTGCTGGTGACATTGCAACACACAATTATAAGCCTTTTGTGGAAGGATTCATCCCCGCTATGATCGCTGGACATGTTGCGGGAAATTTTGCAGCTGACAACATCTCCTTTTTGGAAGAGGATTATCGCGCGGCAATTTATGCTTCTCTTCCATTGTTATCAGAATCTGATGATCTTGGGCGACTAATGTTCAAAATTTTCAAAAAGAAACAAAAAATTCAAGAACTCTTATTATTTGGACTGTCATCAGAGCTTTTTGACAGACAGTATGTAACCGCTTGCTTAGGGCTGTCTTCTGCTAGATTAGAGCGGCGCTTGCGAGAACGTTTGCTAGAATTATCTAAACTGGGTAGAGTTAAAGCTCTCGTTTAGACGAAGGATTTCTTTTCCGGCAGAGTGAGCATCCTCTCCTGAGGCATAAATTAGTATAAATGGTGTGTTACCAAGCTGATTAACTATTTTTTGGTGGACTTTAAAAATATTTCTCCCGAGCGCCTCTAATCTTGCACAGCAGGATACAAAAATCACAAATCTTGAAGGAATTAGGTCGTGCTCATCTACTGCATCAATAAGTGATTTTCCAGATGCCGTGTAAATTTCTAGCTCGTTTGACTTAACTACATTTGTAAAAACTAAATTACCCCCGACTACAAGAGCAAGAACGCGAGAACATAATTGGTCTCCCTTTTTGTAGCAAAGAGGATAATACAGGCTTTTTCGATGGAGGGATTCATTGATAAACTCTTTTGGCCAATTAAGCTTTTCTAACAAGGTTTGCGTGGCCGCCTTGTGGTCAATTTTATTTATAGAGCAATTAAAAAGTCCAACTTTGGTGGGGTTAATTTTTATCCCACTCGGAGTTAGACCAAGACTCGTATTTAGTCGGGTATCAAAGTCTCCTAAAATTGCGGCAGCAACGACTGAGTTAGTTAATACTTCTTGGTTGAAGAATTGATAGCTTGAAATCCATTTGTTGTCGTCTAAAGTTGAGCCCCCAAGGATAATAAAATCATTAAATTCCTTGGCCAATATTTCAATAACTTCATCTTCTCGACCGTTACCTATCTGGAAAGTCTTTGTGAGAAGGCTCATTAAAGGGTTAAAAAACGGGTCAAAAAAGTTGGGTGTCTTAATTATTTTTTTGTTTCCTGCTAAAGGAATGCGAAAGATAATCCCACTAGCGACTAACTCAAAAAGAAACTTGCTTTTCCATGTCTTGTTTTGAATTTTACTTTTTATCATTTTTGAACAAGATTGGGCGGCTTTTTGGGGGTTTCTCTTTGTATTTTTTCCAACTCCAATGTGAAATTCTCCATCTTCAGAGTAAAAAAAAACTGCTGAGATACCTTTAGTGAAAACTCCGCTATTATTCATAAACCCAGCGACACTTCCACCTATTAGCGGGGTAGTTTTCGGAATGTTATTATAAATTTGTTTAAGGACTCGTTTGTGTCCGTCTTTTTGGGCGTAATGGATAGTACTAAAAAGCAAAACCATCTTTGGTGCGACATTTTGGTCGGATTTTGCTTGTGTTATTATCTCTAAGGCAGCTTCTTCAGGGTTATTTTTCTGGCTTGTTCCAATCAAGACTTTAAGAGTCATCATTTTATTTTGTGATTCAGACTTTAAAAGTTTATTCGTTTAGATCTGCTTTCAGTCCCCATAATCGCTTTGTGTGGCATTTTAATACTGTTTTATCGGGTTTAAACTTATGGCGGCATTTCTGGAATTTCCTGGATTTATATCTTCTTCGATGTCTTCAAAAGAGGTGATTATTAACCTATTAAGTCGTCGCTGGCCGCTATCTGCGAGGCAGATTTTTTATGCGCTCAAGTCAGAATATGCGTTTTCTGCGAGTTATCAATCTGTACACAAATTATCCCCGTGTTGAGCGAAAACCAAGGGCTTTAGTCCTTGGATGAAGCTCAACAATCTGTTTTTTTTGTTTTGTAAACTTGTTTCTCCTTTAGTGGCGCGCGGCGCTCGCGCGCCAGCCAAAAGGAGGCGTTACGCTATG
>JAHJAQ010000012.1 GCA_018813975.1 Microcaldota archaeon | reverse complement strand
CGGATTCAATTAGAATTAAGAGGCCCAAACTGGCAACCAATAAGATTACGCTACTGGCTTTTCGATTGCGCAAGGGAGTGTACACGCTCTTGTTCAATAACCATCCCACAAACCCTGCAAAAACAATAGCCAGTATAACCGAAATCCAGAATTCAAATCCCAGCACGGAAAATAAAAAGTATAGAAAATAGGCCGCTGTGGCAACTACCGCTCCGTGCGCAAAATGAATAAACTTGCACGTCGAATAAATCAGGGAAAAACCAACCGCTACCAAAGCATAAATCGCACCTGCAATCAGACCATTCACAAACAGCTGTTCTACTACCATCCAAACTCGCCAATTTCAACTAATTACTGTAATTGTGTTTAATTAACGTGTAGGTAAACTTCCCTTAAAATCCTATTTTTTTTGGGATAGTCTATGATTACCCATAGTTTTTTAATGGAATAAATATAATTGAGTAGATATGCCCTCAAAAAAGGTCTTTTTTGGAGTGTAATCGGTCTGATTGTCCTTTTTAGTGTTTTTTTTCTTTTTGGGTGTATTGAAACACCACAAGAACAAAAAACAAAGGTTGGAGTGCTAATGCCCTTAACTGGTTTTTTGTCTCATGTGGGACAAGATACGCGGCATGCTATTGAAATGGCTTTTGAGGATTTGGGAGCAAGTAATGATATTGAACTGGTTTTTGAAGATGAAATGTGTAATGCTACGCAAGCGTTAACCGCATACCGAAAACTTGTTGATATTGATCAGGTTGATTTTATTATTGGACCTTTTTGTGGTCAAAGTGCCATGAGTGTTTTATCTTTTTTGAACCAGCAAAAGATTATTGCTATTTCGCCGGGTGCACCCGATAATGAATTGTCACAAGCCAATGATTATTTTTTTAGGACTCGAGTTCCTAACAAAGTTGAAACCAAAAAAATAGTTGATTTTTTGATTGAAAAAGGAATCATTCGTGTTGCTACCTATACTGCCAAGAATACGTTTGGAGAGAGTTTTAAGAATTCTTTTATTGAACAGTTTACTGCCCAAGGTGGTGAAATAGTATTTAGCGAGGGATCAACTGATTCTCAAAGTGAGTTTAGAACAGAAATCATCAAAATAAAAGAGACTAATCCAGAGGCTGTTTTTTTGGTTCCCGCCTCCAGACAGCAGATGGGGATTTTTGTGAAACAAACAAAAGAACTTGATTTTTTTCCTTTGATTGTGGGGGCGGCGGTTACGAAGCAACAAGATTTGCTGGACGCAGCAGGCAATGCAGCGGATGGAATAATTTATCCTTATACCTTAGACCAACAAAATCTTTTTCCAAAACAAGAAGAAATATATAACCGATTTTTGGACAGGTATAATCGGCCACCCACTATGGAAGTTTTGAATGGCTATGATGCTTTTCAAATTCTTTTTACAAAAATCAAAGAATGCAATGCAAACAAAGAATGCGTTAGAACCAAGCTAAATGAACTAAAAGACTTTGACGGGGTAACTGGGCTAGTCAGCTTTGACGAGTTTGGTGACTCTCAAGTATCGTTGATTCTAAAAACAATCCAAAATGGAGAATTCATTCGATACGAAGAATAAAAAGGATTATTTTTCGTACTTAACCGATTTCTGGTTTTGGATAATGCGCATTTCGTATTCTGCACCTTTTAAATCACCGTTTTCGTCAAACTCAATAAGCTCATAAGAAACGCCTGCAAAAGAAGTGTTTTCCAGTTCTGCTCTTATTTTTTCTTTATCCAAGTTTCCTGCTCGCTGAATCGCCTCTGCAATAATATAAATGGAATCATAGGCTAACGGAGCGGTTATCTTATCGGCTTTTTTTCCCGTGGCCTCTAAAACACGTTGTTTGAATTCTTTCGGGTTGTTTGTAATGGCCACAGAATACAAAACGCCTTCTCCTTCGGGATTTTTAATTACTTCATCCGTATCAAAAGCATCGCCTGCAACAATCGGAACATTCAATCCAAGTTCTTTCATTTGCCTTAATCCAATGATACCCGCTGCACGATACGCTGGAAAAAAAACAATGTCGGGATTCGCTTCTTTTGCTTTGGTAATAATGCTCCTTAAATCACTAGCATCTTGAGTAAAAGAATCTTCAAAAACAATTTCTCCACCCAATCGAGTAAATTCTTCTACAAAAACATCTCGCAATCCTTGGCCATACTCATTCTTAACATACAAAACCGCTACTCGTTTTTTTCCAAGCGCATTAAAAATATAGTTTGCAGTGTACACGCCTTGAAAAGTATCAGAAGGATACACGCGAAAAATATAGTTTCCGATTTTGGGCAAGTCTGGAACAGAAGCCCAACGAATAACCACTGGCGTTCCTGCTTGTTGAGCAAGGGGAAGAGAAGAACCCGCTGCAGAACCACAATCCGGCCCGGAAATCGCAATAACTTGGTCTATATTCAAAAGTTTGTTTATAGCATTGGTTCCGCCAGTGGTTGTACATTGATCATCTTCCACAACTAATTCTATTTTTTTATTCAACAATCCGCCCGCATCATTTATTTCTTTTACTGCCAGCTCTGCTGCTGCTAATCCTGCTTCTCCAACGCTAGCAGCATCTCCTGTAAGCGGTCCAATATACCCAATCTTAATAACGGTTTCTTGGGGAGTTGTACAACCAAAAAATAGAATACTTGTAAGAAGAATAATTCCCAATAGAAACCAGTACAGTATTTTCATCTTTTTTCACCTTATTTTCCATTGGCCCGGGCTCTTTCCCGGGCTACATAATACTTATAAAAATCATTTAGGCCTCTAATTCCTATATCCCAACCGTCCAATCCAAGACCAAAATGTTTTTCTTGCGTTATTTTTTCCTCGCCTTTTGGTAAGCGCTTGGCAACATGTGCTGGAAGCCTTTCAATTTTTTCAGATGGTGGATCGGCTTTTAACCATTCTCTTCCCGTAAAAAAATAAACAAAAGAATGATCATTTGCACGCAAAAAAACACAAGGAATAGAGCGCGCTCGCAAAACCGCTACCAAAGCCGTCGAATAGTCCTGGCAACCTTCCACATTAAAGCCTTGTCTTCGAACTTCTTCATTGCCAACTAAAATTTTTCGGCTTCGAATAATTTGATCAGCAGTTCTTCTCGCATAATATTGTTTTGCATCTGCCAGATTTCCACGATAAGGTTCAAAAGCGCTTATGGCATGAATAGCTGCAACTGCAATGCGTTGTACTTGCTGGGAATCTTGTCTTGCAAGCGATTTTTTATGTGGGTTTACGCCAGGCAATTCAAATGCAAAGCGATGAACTCCTTCAGTTTGTTTTGTTTGAATGCCTTGTGCAAGCCAACGTCGTTCTGAAATTTGAGCAATTCGATGCGTAATTATCCTGGTTGGCTTTCGAGGAACCAAAGGATGAATAGTACGCACGTTTGATCTTTTTTTCATAGCGCAGGGAGAGGGATTTGAACCCTCAAGGGATTGCTCCCACACGCTTACTAGCAGCTTTTTCTTTGCGAAAGAAAAACCTGGGAAAAAGAAAAACGGTTTCTTTCGTTTTTCGCCAACCTTTCGTTTTTTGCCAGCTTTTTTCTAAAAAGCTGAAAGGCTGTTCCAGGCGTGCGCGATAACCAGGTTCTGCCATCCCTGCTCGCCGGAGTGCCGGCGGTGCACGATATGTGGGATTCTCACTTTGTTCGAATCCCCGATAATATGTTTGAACTTGCTTTTTATTTAAAAGGGTTCGGGCAGTAACAAAAAGGGTTATCCCTCGTGTTTGATGTTTAAGGAGGGTTTGTAGGAATTTTTTGCTTGTCTATTATTTTTTTATGTATTCGTTAAAGCAGTTGTTAGAGCAGAATCCCCTTAAAAAAGCCACGCTGCCGTTATCCATTGTTTCTTTGTTGCAGTTCAGGCAGGGGCGGCCCTTTCTAGCTGACTGACTGGTTTTCCGGTTTTTGAACGATTGTTCAACGCCAAATTTCATGTGATTGCCTCTTTTATTTTTTTTGGGAAAAAACTGCGCTGAAAACGCAGTCCCCCCAATTTTTTTTAATTATTCTTCTGTTTTTTTTATTTTATTTTTACCATTGTTCTTCGGTTTCTTCTTTTTGTTCAGTATTTTTTTTCTTGGTTTTTTTTTCTTTTTTTGCCATCACGGATCACCCCTTAGGTATGCGATTAAGCTCTTCCAAAGATTCTTAAAGCTATCTTGAAGAGACCTGGCTTTTAAAGCCCTAATTTTATGCAGAGATTTTGGCAAAAAAACGGGTTTAACGCTTTTTTCAATGCACTGGAAAATAGTGCCAAAACTAAAAAAAAAAACGGGAAATTAAAAGTGGAATGGGATAACCTGCATTATCCATTTTTTTATGAATAATCCTGTTCGGAATTGTCCTGAATGATTTTGATTTCAAACTGCGAATCCTTTAAATCACCATATTCATCAAACTCAATGAGTGGGCTGGAAACACCACTATAACTGGTTTGCGCCAAAGCGTTTTTGAGTGCTTGGGGATTGGTGCCGGCTTGTTTAAGAGCACTAAAAAAAACCTGTGTCGCATCAAAACCTAGGGAAGCTGGATAAAACACATCCAGATTTTCGAAGCTGGGCAAGGCATGAATGCGTGCCTCAAAGTCTTCTGGAAGGTTTACCTTGGAAACAGAAAACATAATGCCATTTGTAAAAGAACTGTTTTGGATTTCATCTTGTCCGGAATAAATATCCCCTCCAACCAATGGAATGGAAAATCCCAGTTCACTCATTTGCCTAAACGCAATGAGCGAGGCTTCTGGATAAACCGGAAAATACACGCCTTGAATATCAGCCCCCTGCATTTTCATGATTTCGGTTTTAAAATCGGTTTCGCTTGGTAGAACACCGCTTTCATAATTGATTGTTCCACCCAACTCGGAAAAATGGTTTTTGAATACTTGGGCTAAATCTTCTCCCCAAGCACTCTTTTCAAAAACAAGCGCTACTTTTTGCAGGTTCAACTCGTTATACAAAAAATCCGCTACAAATTTTCCCTGTAAACTGTCTGATGGTGTTATGCGAAAAATAAAGTCCCCGGTTTGGGCAAGATGGGGGGCAGTTGCCGTAACAATTACAACGGGAACATTATTTTTTTGGGCGATTGGAAGACCTGCTTCGGTAGCAGCAGAGCCACTCGAAGAAAAAATGGCTTTTACACCATCCACATTAACGAGTTTGGTAAAAGCATTAACCGCGTCTGCTGGCGTTGCTTTATCGTCTTCAATAATCAATTCGATTTGTTTTCCGTTAATTCCGCCTTGGGCATTGATTTCACTAACTGCTAAACTCACACCAGCCAAACCATTTTGGCCCCAGTTCGCAACTTCACCAGTCAAAGGACCAACAAAACCAATTTTGATGGTTTTTTCTCCAATGGGCAATACGTGGTTTCCAGTGGCAGTGGGTGATAAAAAAGCAACAATTCCTGCAATCGCAATAACCACAATAACCGCGACAATTCCAACCAATTTTCTATTTTCCATATTTTCTTACCTCCAAGCCAAGCTCGCTTTTGAACGATTCCTATAAAAAAACAGGTTTTCCGGTGATAATAAGACTATTCACGGATTTTTCTTATTTTAGCAAAAGATTTATATGCTTTTTTTTGGATTATTAAATTATGGACTTGGATAAGCTTGATAAGCAGATTTTGTTTGAATTGGATGTAAATGCACGTGTTTCCAATAAAGAATTGGCTAAGCGTTGTGTTACTTCTGAACCTGTCGTGGCGTATCGCATTAAACGATTGTGTGCACAAGGTCGGATTAAGTATTTTTATACCATGATTAATGGTGCCAAACTAGGGTTATTGTATTTTAGGATTTTTGTGCGCTTGCAAAATACAAGTCCAGAGGCAGAATCAGAAATTATTGAGACGTTGCGTTCCAGTCCTTTCACTACTTGGGTGGCTTCGGTTCGGGGAAAATACAATTTAGTGGTTTCGGTTTATGCGTACAACATCGAGCATTTTTCAAAATTGTATAATGCATTGACCAAAAAATTTGATAAGAACATTTTAACCAAAAACATTTGTGTAGTGCAAGAAGTGGGGGCTTTTGGTAGACCTTTTTTAGTAGGGAAAAAGTCTGGTATGGAGATTAGTGTTATTTATGGAGGGGTGCCCCAAAAAATCGAATTGGCTAAAACCGATGCGTCTTTGCTATTCAAACTTAGCAAAAATGCGCGTGCTTCTATTATTGAATTATCTAAAGCTACTGGTATTAATCCGGAAACCCTTCGATATCGCATTAAGAAATTACAACAAGTCGGCATTATTATTGGTTTTCGGGCACTGCCTGATTTAAAACAGACGGGTCATTCCAAACATATCATCTCGCTCTATTTGTTTTCGACTACTTCCAAACGATTAAAAGAGCTCACTAATTTTTGTGCCGCACACCCCAATATTATTTTTTCTCTGTCCCTTATTGG
>JAHJAQ010000104.1 GCA_018813975.1 Microcaldota archaeon | reverse complement strand
GTTAAAGTATCGGCTTTTTTTGGGGGGTAAAATTTTTTCTGCAATGGATTGGAATTCTTGTTTGGTTTTGGCATTAGCAATATCGGATTGTATTCCAAAAAAACGGGCAATTACGCGAAAAACATTTCCATCCACTACGGCATTGGATTGGTTGAATGCAATGCTCGATACCGCGCTTGCAATATAGTCGCCAAATCCGGGCAGCTTTTTGAGTTCTTCTTTGGTAGAAGGCATTTTTCCATTGTAATTGGAAACAATTTGCTGGGCGGCTTTGTGCAGGTTTCGAGCGCGTGCATAATACCCTAATCCTTCCCAGCTTTTTAGAACGGTTTCTTCTCTGGCCTGGGCAAGCGCTTGAATAGAGGGAAATTGTTTCAAGAATCGCTTGTAATAGGATAGCATTTGGTCTACGCGGGTTTGTTGTAGCATTACCTCTGACACCCAAACTTGGTAGGGATTGTATTGTTGGCGCCAGGGCAGGGAACGCTGGTTTTTTTCAAACCAATTCAATAGCTTTTGAGTGGAAAATAGTGTTTTCATGGCACTATTATTGGCGATACGTACTAAAAATTGTTTTCGATGGCTTTTAAAATTGTTGCCAGCTAATGGCCTTATGGTCGCGTTTTATTGGATGTTTGGCCTATTTGTAGTATCTTTTTGATTAAATGAAAGAGGGAAAATCATGGGAGAAAAAATTTTAGAATTGGCCAAGAACTCGATTGATCCTGCGTATTTGAAAGAGCTTTATTTTGTGCTTGAGCGGGGCAAAAGAGCAAGGCCGGTTTTAATGCAAAAAATCTGCGGAAAGCTTGGCGTAAAAGAAGATCCTTTGGAGGAAGCGCAGACCGCGGTTGAATTGATTCATAGTGCTTCTTTGATTCACGATGATTTTGTGGATGATGACCGGGAACGTCGTGGTAAAAAGAGTTTTTTTGCGGCTTTTGGCAAGAACAAAGGCGTGTTGTTTGGCGATTATTGTTTTGCAGCTTCCTTGAAAATTCTGATTCATCACCAGTATCCTAAAAAGATTATTGACTCGGCGGTAAACGCGGTTTTTGAAATGGTGGAAAGTCAGTTGGACTTGGAAAACCACAAAGTAAAAGATTTGGATTCTTATTTGAAATATGCTACTGGAAAAACGGCACGATTGTTTGAATTGTGTGCAATTATTCCCATGGAATACTATAAAGTCGAAAGTAAGGTTGCCAAAGAATTTGCTAAATTGTATGGTTTGGTTTTTCAGTTGGTGGATGATTTGAGTGAGCAAAAACCAGAAGAAGCCAATATCAAAAACTTTTTGTCGCTTGCAGAGGCCAAACAGTTCGTGCAAAAAAAGATTCAAGAACTAGAGTCCTTTAATTTTATTCCATTGAGCGAGTTGCCTTTTATTCTTCCTATTGAATCGTTTTTGAAAGGAAATGCCGTTGCGTCTCACTAATTTTTTTATGTACAATCCGAAGGACAGTCTGTTATGCTTTCATTGTAATCGCATATTTGATTGCCGCAATGACAGTCTAAAAGACACGTGCTAAAACTTTCGGTTGGCCCGCACACATCATCTCCGCACAAGCAATCGTTGGGACAGTTTTCAAAGTTTTCGCCAGTCTCACAGTTTCCATTGCCACAATTGGATTGGTGTTGAATGGTTTCACGTTTTTCCGAATCGTCAAAAAGATTTAAGCAATCAGGATCTTTGGGAAAATCTATTTTGCCATCATTGTCATTGTCTTTTGTATCTGAGCACTCGGTTAGTCCTAGTGAAGGATTGTTTACGGGTTCTTGATAAAAAACGCCGATAATCAATCCAATGGTTATCAGTGCAATAAAGGTCGCAAAAGCAACCCATAAGCTAATTAGCAACCATGGCGTTCCTTCTTGACCATGAGAATTTAGGAAAGACATGCACTATTATGGAAATGGGCTTATAAAAGCGTTCGCAAGCCTTTTGAAAAGCAGATTAAATTTTTTTGGAATTCCTATTTGCTTTTAAATTAATTGAAGAATAATTTTGGTATTGTGATACAAATGATGAAAATTGGAGATGCAATTCCGGATTTGGGTGGAGAAGCTTTTTACAAGGGTGAAACCAAAAAAATAAAGTTATTGGATTTTAAGGGAAAATGGTTGGTGCTATTATTTTATCCCGCGGATTTTACGTTTGTTTGTCCCACGGAGCTAGAAGAAGCGGCTAATTACTATCCCGAATTCCAAAAAAACAATGCCGAAATCGTGAGTGTGAGTACGGACACGGTTTTTGTGCACAAAGCATGGCATGATACTTCTCCTGCCATTCAAAAGATTCAATTTCCCATGCTAGCCGATCCTAGTGGAAGGGTTTGTCGCGAGTTTGGAACGTATATTGAAGAAGAAGGTCTTTCCTTGCGCGCTACTTTTATTATTGATCCGGATGGAATCCTAAAAGCAATGGAATTACACGATAATAGTATTGGTAGGAGTGCTAAAGAAATTTTTCGCAAGCTACAAGCCGCGATTTTTGTTCGCGAAAACAAGGGACTGGTTTGTCCTGCCAGTTGGGAGCCTGGAAAAAAAACCCTCAAGCCTGGATTGGATTTAGTGGGAAAGATCTAGTACCTTAGTGGATTTTGCTTTCAATGCCTGAAAGTCGTGATTCAATTCGGTCCAATCGGCTCAAAATGGCTCTGAGGTCGCTCGAAATCTGGCTGGTTTGGGCGTCCTTATAATCAATATCATACGAAACTGACATAAAAAAATTCTCATTTGTTGGTTTATACTAATTAGTATAACATATGATAGTTTTTAAAATACAAAATCATTATGTTTTTTGAGTATGCAAGCCGTACTAAACTATAAAAAACAAGAATTGCCTGTTCTACGCGCCTTCTTGCAAAAATTCGATCAACAACCACCACAACAATTCGAAGTGTTGCGTTGTCGTATTCAAGCGTGTAGTGTGGCTTTGTTTGCGAGTGGCAAATTATTGATTCAAGGCACTAATGCTGAAAAAGTAAAAAAACTCGTATTGGACTCGGTTTCTTTGGGAAACGAGTTGGTATTAGGGTTTGATGAGACTGGTAGGGGAGAAGATTTTGGTGATTTTTGTATTGCGGGCGTGCTGGGCAAAACCAAGGAATTGCGCGAATTACGCGATAGCAAAAAAATTTCGAATTTGCAAGCCAAAAAAAAGATTGTAGAAAAAAAGTGCGTTTCTAGTGTAGTGGTGTGTTATCCTGCCCCCGCCATTGATGCGTTACGTGAAAAAGGCATTACCTTGAATCAAATAGAAGCCGATGTTATTGACTGGATCACTGATTTTTTTGTTCAAGTCGGTTTTAAACCAGATCAAATTATTTTGGATGGAAATCCATTGCCTGTACAATCAAAGCAAATTGTTTTTTTGCCCAAAGCAGATGACATAGAGCCCGTGGTTGGGGCTGCGAGTGTACTGGCAAAATGTGCTAGAGAAGAAAGTGGTAGTCAAGAAAAAAGAAAAACCTGGAAACAAAAAAAAGACTAGTTTCTTTTGTTTTTTCGATTAAAGGCAAGGTTTGGAATCGTTGCTTCTAATGCACGCAAGCTATTGTTTTGCTCGCGCAATTCTTTTTCTAAATCATCTAATTGTCGAGCCGTTATTTTGGGCGACATAACAGTTTGGTTTTGCTGTTGAAACGATTCTTCTAATGCTGCGAGTTGAATGTGCATTTCGTTTTTGGCAATAATAAGTCTTTCTACTTTTTGTTCAAGTGCACTGATGTCCAGTCCTTTTTCCAAGGCTTCTATAGGCAGTTGGCTCATGATTTTTTCAACGCGCTGAATTCTTTCATGTGCCATTCGGGTTTTTTGTTCTACGGCATGCAAGCGTGCCAAAAAAGAAGGAATGGTTTCAACATCCACAATGCGTTCGGTTCGAATCGTGGATTCCGTGGTACTAGGGGTGGCTTGAGCAGCGGTAATGGTTTGGGTAGTCGTGTGAAGGGAAAAAGGCTTTTTTTGGGATTGTCTAGTCCACTCCATTAGTATGAGTAATAGGCCCAGTACTAATATTGTGCCCAGCATCCAAGTCACAATCAAACTCATAAATAACCCTTTCCAGGGAAAGAATTAAAAGAGCTTTTTTTGGGCTTTTTGGGTTATAATTCAAAGAATCTGATCGCGTTTTGCGTGGTGGAATGGGCAATTTTTTTAAAGGATTCTGAACGAATTGCAGCGATTTTTGTGGCTACGGTTCGAATCCAAGCAGGTTCTGCCTTTTTTCCATTGAATTGGATGGGCGCATCAGTCTCTAAGACCAAGTGATCCAATTCCACGTTTTGAGCGATTTTTTGGATCTTTTGTTGGGTTAGTACGCTAGGTCCGATTGAAACCAAGTATCCATTAGAACAAATGGTTTCTAGTTCTGTGGGAGTACCGTCAAACCAGTGAAACAATGCTTTTTCAATTTTTTTTTGGGTTACTATTTCAATGGCCCTTGGAATGGCTTGGCGGCAATGAATACTAATTGGTTTTTGGAATTGCTTGGCAATTTCTAATTGTTGTTCAAACCATTTTTCTTGGATTTTTCGCTGAAAAGCATTTTCCACGCGCAAAAAATCCAATCCAGTTTCTCCAATGGATGCCTTGGTTTTTTCTTCAAATTGTTTTTGAATCCATTCAATGGTTTTTTGGTTTTTGGATTGGGTTTGTTCTAAACAGTTTTTGGGGTGCAAGCCAAAACAAGGGTGAATGCAATCTAATTCTTGGCTTATTTTGTGGTTTTGTTGATTGCTTTTCCAATCCACGCTATTCGAAACCACTTTTTCTACTCGGTTTTTGGTGGCTCGCTCTAGCGCGTTTACTGGATCTTTTAGATCATTAAAGTGAGAATGGGCGTCTATTAGCATATTAAATCCTTTGGTTTCCCAATGTTTTTTAAACTGTTTTTTTGGAATAAATAGTATCTATTGCTCGTTTTAATTGTTTTTTTTGATGAACATGCCAACCACGAAGAAAAAACCAAGTAAAATCGTTGCCAAAGCGCGCACTACTAGTGCACCCAAAGAAAAATCGTTTTCTAGAGAAGGCATTCCAATGTATATTGGAATTTTGCTGTTGGTGCTGGGTATTATTCTGGGATTTGGGTTTCATGCCCTTTTTTTCCCGCCGGAAATTATTGTCCAGCCGCCTGCCGTGCCTCTCGGACCAGAACCAATTGCTTTGGATTTAACGATTGTTATACACCCGGATTGTAAGTTATGTTCAAATGAATCTTCTCTGGAATTATTACTAACTGAACGTGAAAAAAAAGCGAATGTTACCTTAGTGGATGCCACTACACCAGAAGGTGCCGATCTAGTACAATCGCTTGGAATTGATTCTTTTCCCACAACCATTGTGAATACAGTTGAGTTCAAGGATGCTGATGCCGCGTTATTTGCTACTTTGCAAACCAAATTTTCTATTGTAAATAATTCTTTAGTGTTGCCAGAAAAAGATTTAATGCTTCAAACCAAAATTCCGGCTGGATACATGCTAAAAGAAATTCCTGGTGGCGTGGCGTGTGAATTACCTGAAAACAAAGTATTGGTTTGGGAGTTTGGAGACTTGTTGGGAAACGCCACCTATAACTCTTTGCCCAGTGTTTCTGCTTTACTCGCCTTGAATCGTGATACTAATGAGATTGAATATGATTTCAAGTATTTGTATAGTAGTAATTCTGATTCGGAAAGCGTTGCTATTGCAGATGCTTGTTCTAAATCGTTCGGTGTTTTTGAAACGTATCATAGAGGTATTTTAGAACGATGGCATTCTTTGCAACTTCCTACTTGGAATTGGGTAGAACAACTAGCGGTTGCTGAAAAAGTGGGATTGGAAGATTTGACTGGCTTTCAATCTTGTGTGGAAGACCAAGATCCATTGGAAACCGTGGCGTTTCAAACCGGACAAGACACCCTATTGGCACAAACACTGGACCTACAACAAGTGCCTAGTTTTGTGGTAGACTGCCAGTTTGTTATGGTAAATCATCTCAAGCTTGTAGAAGGGGTTTGCCAACAACACCCGGAATTGAGTGCTTGTGAATCCGCATGAAACTAAAATGGCTCGTGCTATTGATACTCCTTGTTTTTGGATTGGGTTATTGGATTGGTTTTGATTTTCAAAACCCTGAAACCGGTTTACTGATTTTTTCTGATTTTAGTGAAACAGTGGATTCGAGTGAAACAAGTGTTTTTTTTTGTCCTATTGATTCGTGCGATCAACAATTAATTGAACGTATTATGAATGCAGAACAATCCATTGACATTGCCATTTATTCTTTTACTTTAGAACCAGTTGCAGATGCGCTTATTCTTGCGCATCAAAACGGAATTGTCGTGCGTGTTCTAATAGACGCGGGTCAAGCCAATTCCCAGTATGCCGTGGATGAAAAACTGGAAGAAACAGGTATTTTCCTAAAACGAGTGGATTTGGTGCGAGGAATCATGCACAACAAATACATTATTATTGACGAAAAATTGGTTGGAACGGGTTCTTTTAATTATTCTAAAAATGGCGCGCAGTATAATAAAGAAAATTTGGTTTTTATTTCCAATCCGGCAATCGCAAGACAATTTGAAATGGATTTTGAATCCTTGTGGGATGCTTCTTAAACGGCTTTTGTTATAAAGTACTGTAATGCCTCAAAAAGTTTTCTTCAAACAACTTGAATTAGATGTATTGGAGTCGGTTTATACTCCCCAAGAAGATTCTTTTTTATTGGCCGAGCACGTGCGCATTCCAACAAAAGCAACAGTACTGGATTTGGGGTGTGGAACCGGCATTCAAGGATTAAACGCAGCGTTGCAAGGCGCTTCTCGAGTGGTTTGCACGGATATTAATCCCATGGCACTCAAAAACGCAAAACAAAACGCGAGTAAAAATGGTTTTGAAAAGAATTTTGTTTTTCAAGAAAGCGATTTGTTCTCTGGTCTTCCTCCTGACGAACAGTTTGATTGTATTATTTTTAATCCGCCGTATGTTTCCTCTGAAAAAAATAAGAAATGGATTGAAACCGATGGTGGAAAAAAAGGCAGGGAAGTATTGGATCGTTTTTTGGAATCGTTTGGCACTTTTTTGAAAGAAAATGGCATGGTTTTTTTTGTACAATCCAGTGTAAATGGTCTTGTTCAAACAGAAAAAAAACTAAAACAACTTGGTTTCTTGTTCGAGATTATTGCAAGGAAAAAATTGTTTTTTGAAGAACTCGTGGTTTTCAAGGTTGAAAAAAATCATTGATGGGGGTTGGAGGGGAAAAATAATTTCCCCTCCTGACATCATAATAAACCACCTCGCTCTAGTTGTGGGGGTGGAATTCCACAGTACCACTATTGATTCGTGTTTTTAAATCGTTTTGTTACAATTCCTAAAACTAATTAGTACAATTCAAAAAAAATTGTTACAAAACACGTTTTTCATAGTTGTTTAACGATTTTTTTCAAAAAAAAAATTTATTCTTTTAATGAAAGTTCGAATAGATACTGGTTTGACTTCCATTTCTGGTTTTCTTTGAAAATATGTGTTTTTCCTTCTTGATTAAGCTGACAATATGTTTTTGGGTTTTCAGCCATAAATGGTTTGACCGAACAGGAACGAAAGGCAAAAAGGGTAGCGTCATAATTCGACAGCATTTTTTGAATGGTTCGAGCATAATCGGTTTGTGTGGAAACCAGTAAATAAAAGCGTGATTTTGAGTGCATATTCTTTTTTGCAATACCTAATAATTCTAAAATTTGTTGGTTTCCCAGGGGACCGCCACTAAAGCTTTTGAGTTGTTGTTTTCCAATGCTTTTTTGCTGGCTGGGAAGAACCAGTTCTTGGGGAAGATTGGCAATAATTACGTCAAATGCTTGCTTGAAACCAGCAAAATAGGGCCCTTTTTGCACATTAAGAAATACTTTGTTGAATTGTGCGTTTTGCTTGGTCAGTTCAACGGCTTCTTTTGAAGTGTCCGTGGCCACTACCTTGCCGCCCAATTTGGCAGCAAGAATTCCTAATATTCCCGTTCCTGTGCCAATGTCTATTACCCGTTCTTCTGGAAAAATTTTGATGTTTTGTGCGACAAATAGGCCGTTTCCAGAAGGTGGAAAAACGTTTTCACGCATCTGTACTGAAAGCTTTTGGTTTTGAATGGTATATGTTCGTACGCTTGGTTTGGATACAAATTTCCAGGTATTCATAAAACCCCCCAGATAATTATGTAGCAATCTTGTTAATCAAAATTTCTGCTTGTTTTTTTGACAAAAAGGAAGATTTTTTATATTATTGGTAAAAATAGTTATTTATGTCTGGTTTTGGGCTTTCGGAAAAAGATTCCCTTATTTTGTCCGAATTGTATTTGAATGCCCGCGTTTCGCTTACGGAGCTGGCTAGGCGCGTTCGATTATCAAAGCAAGCCGTGAGCTATCGCTTGAATTATTTGGAGCAGAATAAGGTGATTGAAGGATATTATGCGATTACAAACGCGTATGCATTGGGAAAAACCCATTATAGTGTTTTTGTTAAATACCAAAACATGAGTTCGGAAAAAGAAGAAGAATTTATGAACTATTTGTCAGAGCACCCCATGGTGGTTTGGACCGCTTATTTTAACGGGGACTTGGATGCGGCTTTTTTGGTGTGGGCCGATAACATCCGGGAATTTGAAAAAGTGTTTGATGATATCAACCAAAAGTTTGGGGTTTTTTTTCAGGAAAAACAATTTTCGATTGCCACTAAAATTGAATACTTAAAGTTTGCTTTTTCCAAAGAAAAAAAAGAGACTACTTCTCTTGTTTTTGGAAATTGTTTTGAACGCTATTCTTTGGATGCGCTAAGCAAATCGCTTTTGCTGGCGCTTAACAAGAATGGGCGTGCTTCTTTGGTTGAATTGGCAAACAAATTGGGTTCTTCTCCCAAAGTAATCAAAGAAAAAATGAGTGGGCTTATCAAAAAAAAGATTATTATTGGGTTTAACGTTAAAATAAACCATCGCTTGTTGGGCTTGACACATTATAAAATATTATTGAAACTGAACGATGTCTCTCAAGAAATCATAAGTAAACTTTCGACTTATCTAAAAAGGCAGTCGAACGTTATTTTCTTGGTTAAACCGATTGGAAACCATGATTTTGAGTTTGAATTGCTGGCACCATCAAACGAAGTATTTCACAATACTATCAAAGAATTGCGTTCAGCTTTTTCTAAAGAAATCAAGAGTTATAACACAATTGTTCATTATTATGAACCCAAGGCAGGACAGTTATTTAGCTTTTGATTTTAAGCTTTTTTATAGTGGGTTTGATAGCATGCCCGCCAATGTTTCGTTCGAGTTTGAAAGAGCACGCATCAAGTACGAGCAAGCGAATTCTCCGCAAGCCAAGCTGGAAGCCTTGCAGGAAATGGCACGCTATGCTCCCAAACACAAGGGGGGCGAAAACTTGCGTGCAGAGATTTCGCGCAAGATTGCCAAAGCCAAAAAAGAGATTGAAAAAGCAGCCGAACAAGCTGCTAAGCGAGGGGGTGGGGCATCGCTCTCCGTGAAAAAAGAAGGGGCTGGTCAAATTGTTTTAATGGGCTTGCCCAATAGTGGAAAAAGTACTGTTTTGAAAGCCCTAACTGGCGTGAGGGTTGAAATCGCGGATTATCCTTTTACGACCACCAAACCCCAAGTGGGCATGATGGATTTTTTTGGGAGTCGAATTCAAATAGTTGAATTGCCTGCGATTGTAGAAGGAAGCGCGAGTGGAAAAGCACTGGGAACTCAGTTATTGGCAATTGCGCGTTCTGCAGATGCAGTACTACTCGTGGTAAACCATGAAACCGCAGTGCATGAAACAAAAATATTATTGGAAGAATGTAAAAAAACCAATATTCGTTTGAATGAAACCAAGCCTAAAATAAAAATTCAAACCGGTTCGTACAAGGGGCTTTCTGTTTCGGGAAAAAAGTTTTTGAAGTTTCCTCTTTCGGAATTAGAATCTTTTTTGAAAACACAAGGCATTCACAATGCTGCCGTGATACTGGAAGAATCCATTAAATCATTACAACAAGTTCAGGATGCATTAGATAATCGATTGGTGTTCAAAAAAGCAATGGTACTCGAAAATTTTAGGGGGAAACCCATTCAAAAAACAACGGTCCCAGCAATTTTCACTATTAGTTTTTCCATTCCCAGTCAATTGGAAGCACACAAAAAAGATTTTTTTGCTTTATTGGACAAGGTTTTAGTGTATACTAAAAGACCCAGTATGAAAGCCGATTTAACAGAGCCATTGGTGTTGTCCAACAAGAGCACGGTAGCGGATTTAGCACGTTTGGTGCACAAGGAAGTAGCTCAAAAGATTCGACACGCCAAATTATATGGTAAAAACGCTAAGTTTAAAGGTCAAAAAGTACCGCGCAATTACAAGCTCAAAAACTTTGATATTATCGAAATTGGGTTGTAACTATTCTTAGAATTTTTTTTGTCAGCTTTTTGAAAAAAAGCTGGTGGCAAAGCCATCTTTTTCTCGGGTTTTTGCAAAGCAAAAAGCTGTTTGGTATTATTGAAATCGGGTTGTAATCGGGCTCTAAATCAAGGTGTTTTTTTCAGAGTCCAAAAAGCTTTTTAAGCTTAAAACGCCTATTTTGTTGGAATTTTGGTTTTTGAGGGCAATTGGAGTTTTGGCATGCAATTCAAGATATTGGTTTGGGCCTTGGTATTGCTTGGTTTTTTTTGGTTTTCCATTCCAGTACTAGCAGAAGCGGTTTGTGGTAATGGTACTTGCGAAGGTCCCTTTTTAGGAGGAAACGAAAATCCTTGTACCTGTCCACTGGATTGTGGGTCCTGTGCGCCGTCTCCATATGAAGTTTGCCATGAATACCTTCCTTGTGAAGACACTAATAATGTATGCACTGTTATCCTTGTTCCTTCCTGTTGTGGAAACGAGTTGTGTGAGGGACTAGAAGATTTTGGTAATTGTCCGCGTGATTGTGATCCTGAAACACTAGATATTGAATTGGTGTCTCCTGTATTGGATGCCCCGTTTGCAAGGGGTCAAGAAGGATCGTTTGCAGTAAAATTGTCTAGTGCCGGAAGAGAATTATTTGACGCCCAAATCCTTGCTACTGGTTTTTTGGAACCATTCAATTATTTAATGATGGCAAGCATGGGGATGGAACTAATTTGGATAATACCTATGCCAATTATTTTACAGTTCCGGATGATGCGGGTGAAGGAGAGCGATTGGTCACAATTACCGCGGCCTTTCGAAGCGCGGTAAGTAGTACTCTTGAGTTTTTTTTGCCGATTAAAGCAGAGCTACAACAAGAAGTTAGTTTTCCATCCACGATTTTTTTAGGAGAAAACATTACAATTTTCGGAACACTTTCTCGCGGTCCTGATCCTGTTTCAATTCCCATTGATTTAAACATAGTAAATTCTTTTGGCGCATTATTGGAAGAAAAAACCATTCAAACCGATGAAAGTGGTTTTTTCTCGTATTCGTTTCGAACCAGTCTAATTGACCCTCGTGGCGAATGGGTCTTAAACGCTTTGGGCATGGATGAAAAAAGAAATCGTTTTTCGTTTTCAGAGACTATTCTGGTGGAGGACCCTTCTTTGGAACGATTTTTATCACTTGACTTGAGTTGGGATCCGGAAATCGTTCAAAAAGGAGATTCTTTAACCGTGGTGGTAACTGTAACGGATTTGGGCAATTTCGTGAATGATGCAAAAGTTGAACTAATAGATCCTTTTAACAAAGTCACTCCATTTTCTTTTCAAAGCGATGGTCAGTACGTGATAACCTACGTGGTTCCATTTTCCTTATCCCTTGGTGACCAAAATTTTCGGGTTCGTGCCACGCGCGTAACTGGCATTTTAGTGGAAGGCGTTCAAGAATTTTCGGTCTTAGTAGAGGGAAAAGAGTTTTCCATGGAATTGATTTCTCCAACTGAAAAAAGATTTAATATGGGCGATCCAGTGGTTTTTCGAGTTCATGCCGAATACGCTTTTAACCAACCTGTTTTGGATGCCAATGCTTATGCCATTATAAATGACCAAAGAGTAGTGCTCGAATCAGAGGGCGGTGGCTTTTATTCGGGCGAATATTTTTTGCAAGGCGTTAGTACGGGTTCTATAGCATTTGAAATCGTTTTAGAAGACTTATTTGAAAACAAGTCTTCAGTAGATGGCCAGATTGAAGTGTTTGGCGTTGGCTTTAATTATTATATTCAACAATATGGTTTCTCGTTCTTGTTTTTAGCATTGGTCTTCTCTGCTGTTTTCTTTGTGCTCT
>JAHJAQ010000103.1 GCA_018813975.1 Microcaldota archaeon | reverse complement strand
CTTGTAATAGACTGTGTACAATACGGATTCTTTTGGCAACCAAATCTGAAAAAACATAGTTTCCAAAATTAACCGACAAAACACTTTCTCCGGATTCTTTTGCTTTTATAACAAAAAACAATTCAATGGCTTGATCGGGTAATAATTCTGGCACTAAAAAAGACTGATTTTTCTTTTCCTGGTTTTGCTCTAATAAAACGATTCCCTCTGAAGCCAATAATTGGAATTGCTGGCCCACAATGCGCTCGGAAGACAAATTAATAACCAAGAGTTTAAAATCCGCGACTTCATTTGAATACAAGGCGATTTCGTGCACTGGATTTTGAGGTTCAATCGAAACCGATAATTGAGCCCACGCCGTTTGTGCCAAAAAGAAAAACAAAAAAAACAATAGTCCTTTTTGCCACTTATTTTTTTTGCCAGCCATACACATCTATTTCTTCCCCTTCCGGCTTGGAAATCACAGTTCCCGTGAGTTGCTGGCGGTTTTTCAAAGCAAACATTACAATAACTAGAATCAAAATAATAATTAAAATATTAATGATCATAGAATAATCAAATGGAGGGAGTTCGTTCCCAATCAAACCGTCTTGTACCACGAGTTCTACGGCATTCTTGGTTTTTTGGGTTTCAATTAAACTCAAATCAAATTCTTCGTTTCCCAAAAAACGAACCGCATTAGCATATTTTTCAATAGCAATAGCCAACTGGGATTGGTTCTCCCAAAAATCCATTTTAGTAGGAGACTGTAAATCGTTCATGGCAACTTGCAAAGAAGGATAATCGGTTTTGTCTGAAAAATCTTCATCTACCGCATAAATCGCAGAAAATGCTTGGTTTTGTTGCTTTCTTCTTTCCAATTCTAGTTTAGCACCATCCAAAAAAACCTTGGACTGCGCACCATTCAATAATTGGGTTATTTGTTGTTGGGTTTCTTGGGCAATAATAACCCAATTCCCAATCGACGTACTGCCAATCGTAAAAAGCGCAGGAGGTGCATCTGCTAACGTCACAAACTGGTTTTTTTCACTAACCGAAAGATCATCATCACTAGAGATCACGCTTTTCAAGTTTGAAACCAATTCACTATACACGCGTGCTTCTTGTTCCAACGCAAACAATACTATAAAAGCATCATCAAAAGAATCCTGAATATTTGTAATGTCACTTGTAGTAGGGTCTACTGTAAAACTAGCTTCTGCTCCGCTAGCCGTTGAAATCTTTTGACTTAATTCAGCTGCCAGGGAAGACATTTGAGAAAGCGATTCTTGCATGTCCATAATACCAGAAACACTGATTGGAACGGATAATTCTTCTTTAATTAGATTCAGTTCAAATACCTCTGATTCCAATTCAAACGAAAGATCACCAATAATCAGTTCATTGTCTCTTCCCATAAACCATCGTTTGTTTTGCAAGGCAATAGAATTACGGTATTCTAAATAATCGCGCAAAAACTTGGCGGTCGAAAACAATTGGCTATTAATCGCCTCGTTTTCGGACAGTGTTTTATCCGCAAAAGAAACCGGAAAAAAAGTAACAGCCCCTTCTCCAGCTAATAAGGGCACCATCCAATACTTTTTGTCCTGATGTTCGATCAATACATTAGGGGATTCAACCCGATCGTTTTGCTTTAAAAAATTGTTTTCGCTTTCTACAAAATCCACGGCCTCTGCAGCAGAAATCGCGGCCATAGCACTATTCGCGAACAACACCAAGACCACAAAAATCAGGACCACTATTCGAAATTGCATGATAAGAATAACAAAAATAGAACTATTTTAAACAATCCCTATAACCCCAAAACACGATTTTTCAAGAAAAGCCTTAAAAAAAAGCATTACCTTGTTTTTGACAGTATGTTAGAACCCTTATTACCCAGCATGATAAATGTGCAAAGCGCATTCAAAGCCAAAAAAAGTCATGAACTACGCCAAATCGCCAATCAAACCATTAAAAGAGCGGCTCTCAGCAACAACCCCATAGAAGCAAAAATTGCTGTCATTGCTTATGCCTTGCACAAATTATTAAGCAAACAACACGTTCGAACCCACAAAAAATGGAATACCATTCAAAAAATCATTCAACAAAAACTAGCAGACAGCATTCAAAGCCTCAAACAAAAAAAAGCCAAAAAATTTGAAAAAAACCTGGAACAAATCACACAAAAAATTCGGCAAACCGATTCCGATCTAGGAAACTTTGTACAAAACCTCATGGAAAAAAGCCGAGTCAAACAAGCCAGTTCATTATATGCATTTGGTTTGAGTTTAGGCCAAGCAACCTCTCTTACCAATGCGGATAAAAAAAACCTGTTCCAATACATTGGTTATACCAAATTGCACGATGAACAACCAAGTCGAAAAACCATGAGTGAAAGAGTGGCACAACTAGAAGGGATTCTAGAATGACCAGCCTTATTATTTTTGATTCTTCTTCCCTTATTTCCTTATCAGAAAAATGTTTTTTTGAGTTACTCAAAAAGATTCAATCCCATTCTGGCGCGCGATTTTTAATCACCCCCTCAGTCTGGAGAGAAACCGTGGAAAAACCACAACACATTAAACGATTCGAATTAAACGCCGTTCGCGTACAACAAGCGATAGAGGATAACTGGTTAGAGGTTGTACAACCAACCCCCCAAAGTCAAGTACTTGCCAAACAAATCGAAGAAAAAAGCAATCATTGTTTTTTTGTGAATGAAAACCCCTTACGCATTCTCCAAGCAGGCGAAATTGAAAGCATGGCCATATACATTTCTCTCAAAGCAGACGCCTTGGTGATTGATGAAAGGACTGCGCGCATGCTGATTGAAGAGCCATTACGCTTGCACAATTATATTAGTATGAAACACGATAAAAAAATTCAAAAAAACGAAGCCAATTTAAAAGCCATTCAAGAACAATTCCAAAAAACCGTTATCGTGCGCTCGAGTGATTTACTAGCATGGGCCTACCAACACGACTTGTTCAAGTATGAATTAAGCCAAACCAAACAAGCGCTAGAAGCAGCCTTGTACGCCGTAAAGTTTTCCGGTTGCGCGATTTCCAGCAACGAAATCAAAGAATTCATTACAAAAAACGGTTAAACATGCTCGAAAAAGTATTGCAAAACGATTTGAAAGCCATTCAAGCACTCATTGAACAAGAATTCCCCTATGTTAAAAAACCAAAAGAAAAACTCGAATCCAAACTGAATAATCCATTCTTTTTTTTGTACAAAAAAACCATTGAAAACCAGTTAGTAGGATTTATAGAGTTTGAGGTTTTAGGCGAAAAAAAAGAAGTACGCTTAAACGCACTCGCGATTCTGCCTTCTTTTCGAAATCAAGGCATTGGAAAACAAGTGCTGGAAGAAGGCATTCAAAAAATGCAAGAAAAAGGTTTTGAAAGGATTTGGTTATGGGTAAAACAAGAAAACCAAATTGCAAGAGAACTGTACGAAAACCAGGGTTTTGTGTGGGTGAGAGCCCTTCCCAAAAAAATCGATAATGCCATGGTTGAAGAGTACAAACTCGAATTCGAGAAAGAATGGCATGGCGTGCACTAGTTTTCGATTTTTTTCAAAAAAGAATCGAGTTCGCGTAAATTTCGAATGAGTTTAGTGGGCTTGGTTTTGCGAAGCTCGGAAAGGGAAGAAGCACCGGTTTTATGATAAAACGCTAAAACCTTTATTCCGGCTGCTTTGGCTGCCTTTACATCCACTATCGAATCCCCAATCAGTATGCACTCAGAAGGCTTTACCCGCAATTTTTTGCAAGCCAGTAATAGCATTTCGGGATTTGGTTTGCCCCTTAAAACATCTGAAAACGTTATGGTTGGATTGAATAGCTTGCGAAATCTAGCGGTTGTAGAACGTTCCATACTAAAACGAGAAGAATTGGTTACCAATCCCAAACAATACTTTTTCTTGAGCTTTTTCAAGGCTTTTACCCTGTTTTCAAAAACGAGTTTTTTGCGGGAAATCAAAGAATAATATTTTTTTCTGCGCAACTGCAAAAACTTTTCCAAATCCAAGTCCAATCGCTCGCGCACTTTTAGTTTTTGATAAATTTCTTCTGTAGACCAGCGAATATACTTGGAAACCTCGGAAATTTTTAAAGAACAGCCAAACTCTTGGAACAATAATTGAAACGATTTTTTGTGCAATGGAATAGAATCAATTAGAGTGCCGTCCAAATCAAACAAAATTGCTTTTATTTTTTGTTTTTTCAAAAAAAACACCATTAATACTTTGGGTCTTTGCAAACGGCAATTAAATACAAGGGTCGCGGTCCTTTTCTAGAAATAGGTTCAATCGCAGGGAGTGCTGCGGGTGCTTTTTTAAAACGCTCTGGCAAAACAGCCTTAACCAAACCACGCGCACCAATTTGATCCATAAACTGAACACCAAACAAACCCAAATAATCACGCGCTCGCCGAGGAATACTCTGCCCATACAATTCCACACTTCCAAAATGCTTTCTCAGCAAATCTACAAATTCAAAAAAACGAAATTCTTTTGTGTGAAAAGGATTCCAAGGTCGCCCAGTAAAAGCCGAATACAATTCTTTTACGGGAGTCGAAACCACAAAAGAACCTTCTCTTTTCATTAATCGTTTTGCCTCTAAAAGAAAGGCCCTTGGATTTTTCAAATGCTCAATAGTTTCAAACGAAACAATACCATCAAAAGAATGTGATTTAAAAGGTGTTTTTTCTGCGTTTGCTCGCACCAATCGAAGCCCCTTAACATCCCTTGCTTCTGCAATCGCTTGTTTGGAAATATCCACGCCAACAATCCGACGCCGATTCTCAAATCCACCAGCATTCAACAGCACTTCAGAACCATAACCGGTTCCCACTGCAATATCCAAAAAACGACCTTTTGGCGGTAAAACCTGGCCTGCAAATTGATAACGCGCAAGGTGTTCTCGCCAAGTAATATCAGAAACCAGTCCAGCATTAGAAGCAGAACCGGGTTTTGGTCTGCTGACACGTTCAATAAAGCGTCGACCACCTTGTTTTAGTCTTGGCACTTTTCCACCTAGTATTGTTTGGCAATGTAAAACACTTCTTTGGAGGGCTTTCCACACACCACGCACTTTTGGCTTCCAAAAGGACTTTCTTTTTTATCCGCGCGCTTGCCCCGAATATCCGCTGCTAATTCTTTTTCTACTTTTTCAGCACACTCTTCCCCCTCTTTTCCATCCGCACAAAAATTGCACTTTACAAACCCTCGGGTATTCACCAATCGCGCTAATTCTTCAAAAGAATCTGCATTCTTTATGGCACCATCAAACAAGTGACTGGCTTGTTTTTTCAGATTCTCGGATAATGCTTTTCCGGTTTTTGGAATCCATTTTAGCAATTCTTTTTGGGCAATTACTTCTTTTTTCTTAGTATCGCGTCTAAACAACGTGAGCTTTTTTTGCTGGAGTTCTTTGGGACCCACTTCAATGCGCAAGGGGACTCCTTTCATTTCCCAAAAATAAAACTTGTCTCCCGGCTTTCGATCGGACAAATCCAATTCTACTCGATAACCCGCTTCTTGTAATTCCAAAGCGAGTTTTTTGACAAATGGAATTAATTTTTTTTCTTTTTGCACGGCAATTGGAACAATAACAATTTGTTTGGGGGCCACCTCAAAGGGAAAGCGCAAGCCATTATTGTCTCCGTGAATCGCAATCAACGAAGCAAAAATACGGGAAATGGCAGGGCCATAACACGTAATGAAAGGATGTTTTTCTTTTCCATCCTTGTCCGTGAACAACACCTTGAATGCTTTTGAAAAGTTTTGTCCCAAATCATGCGAAGAAGGTTGTTGAATGGTTTTACCATCCGGCATTAAAGAATCTGCTGCAAACGTGTTAAGCGCTCCAGGAAACTTGTCCCATTGAGGCCTTTGAAAAAAAATCGTTGGAATGCCCAATTGTTCTCCCATAAATTCTTGAGTGATTTGCATATCCTCTTTTACTTGTTGCAAGGCTTCTTCGTGCGTAGCGAAAGCATTGTGGGCTTCAATCCAATGAAATTCTCTTGACCGCAAGAATGGTCTGGTTGCTTTGGTTTCATAGCGGTAAACTGCTCCGCGCTGATAGGTTTTCAAGGGCAAATCATTGTAGGAACGAATCCACCACGCAAACATTTGGTAAAAAGCGGTTTCACTGGTAGGGCGCAAAGCAAGTTTTTCTTCTAGCTTTTCCCCCGCACCGTGTTCGGTAACCCAAAAAACCTCTGGCGCAAAGCCTTCTACATGATCTTTTTCTACTAAAAAGTTTTTTTCCGGAATAACAACCGGGTACCAATACGGATTATGACCTTTTTTTTGAAGGTTTACTTCAAGCAAAGAATACATTTTTTCCATTACAATAACAGACCAGGGCTGAAAAACAAGGAATCCTTTTACGTTATAGCGCAAATCCGCTAGTTCGGCTCTTTTAATGATTTCTGTAAACCATTCTGAAAAATTGTTGTTCTTGTCAATATCAAAAGTAACCTTTTCGAATTTGGAATTCTTTTCAGCGGCCATAGTATCAACAACGAAATAATACTATTTAAACTGCCCGAAGGGCAAGTACTACCAAAGACAGTGTTTTTCGCCAGCCTTTTTTGAAAAAGGCTGTTTGCCAGCTTTTTTTAAAAAAGCTGTTTGGGACCGGGGAGTTTTGAACTCCCGTCGTAAGCTCCCCGAGCTTAAATCCTAACCAAGCTAGACTACGGCCCCCAACTTTTCTTAAAAAGAAAAGTTGACAAAAGAACTATAAACCCCGTTTTTCGCCAGCCTTTTTTTGAAAAAGGCTGTTAGAGTGCACCGATTTTTTGTTCTACTGCAGAGACAATGGCATTGGATTTTACAAGAGAAAAGGATTCATGGATGAGGGGATATAGTTCGCAGTCTTTTTTAATAAAAGGAATTTTTTCTCGAACGGTTTCCCAGGCAATTTTAGTACCCACGCCAGGAGAATTTGACACAAAATTAAGGGCTTGACTGGCACACAAGAATTCAATTCCAATCACGTTTTGAACATTAAATAATATCTCGCGAAATTTGTTCGCGGAAATGCTGCCCATGCTCACATGGTCTTCTTGGTTGGCAGAGGTTGGAATAGAATCTACACTCGCGGGAAAACACAATCCCTTGTTTTGAGAAACCAAAGAAGCAGCGGTATATTGTACAATCATAAAACCCGAATTCACTCCTGCTTTTGAAACCAAAAAAGAAGGCAATCCACTCAACTTTGAATCCACTAATCGCGCGATTCGACGTTCGGCAATACTTGCTAACTCACTAATTGCAATGTTCAAAAAGTCCAAGGCAAAAGCAAGGTATTCGCCATGAAAATTCCCGCCCGACAATACTTTTTTTTCTTCTGAAAAAATAAGCGGATTATCCGTAACCGAATTGAGTTCTGTTTCCACGATTTTTTTACAAAACAATAGGGTATCGCGAACCGGCCCCACTACTTGTGGAATACACCGCAAAGAATACGGGTCTTGAATGTGCTCGTTTGGAGTATCCACAATCCTGGAATGCTTGATTAAACGCCGAATATTCCTGGCACAGTACACTTGACCAGGATGCGGGCGAACATTATGCAATTCTGCTTCAAACGAACTGGTCTGACCATGCAATGCCTCAAAAGACAAGGCAGAAGCAATTTCTGCATTTTTAATCAATCCAATCCCATCAAAAACACCCAAACACGCAATAGCGCTCATAAACTGGGTGCCATTTATTAAAGCCAATCCTTCTTTTGGAGCCAGTTTAATGGGTTCCAAACCAACTTGTTTTAGGGCTTGTACAGCAGACAAGTGAACACCATTTAGTTCTACCATTCCCTTTCCAGTTAAAGGAAGCATTAAATGGGCGAGGGGAGCTAAGTCTCCACTAGCACCAACCGATCCTTTTTCTGGAACCAATGAGTGGACTTGCTTGTTTAACAAGTGCACTAAAACATTCAAAGTAGAAAGTCTTACGCCGGAAAAACCTTGTACTAAACTATTAATGCGCAATAACAAAGCTGCTCTAACGATTTCGGTTTCAAAAAAATCGCCAACCCCCACGGCATGGCTTTCTAACAGATTTTGTTGTAATAGCTCTAATTCTTCCAAAGAAATAGAAACACGCGCTAAATCTCCCACTCCAGTGGTAATGCCATAAACAAGTTTTTCGTCTTCTACAAACGATTGAACCAAGGCAGCGCTTTCTTGAATCTTTTTTTCGGCTTGTTTGGAGATTTTGACCAGCCGATACTCTCGCGCTACTTGGACGACATCTTCAATCGACAAATCAGGTCCATCTAATACTAGTGGTTTTAACCCCAAGACCCCTCACCATCAAAAAAGGCTATGTATATGGAAAGGATAAACAAAAACTTTTAAATAGATAAAAACCGCGGGTACTGCCTAAAAGGACAAGAAAATATTTAAATAAGAAAAAACCATTACTATAGTCTAAAAAGCAAAAGAAGGGCTGAAAAAATGAATACTGAAAAACGCCTGAAAGTGGTGATACAACTTGAAAAAGACCTTCACACCACCCGCCACCAGATTTTGAAAGAAGACGCAGCCCTACTGGCACTAGAAAAAAACCTGTTTCAAACCGAACACCATCTTGAAAAAAACTTGTTACGCGAATTTGATAGGACAGATGCCCTAGAAGAAAAAACCAGGCAAGAAACCGTGAGCATCAAAAAATCTTTAACCAAAAAGATTCGAAAACTAGGCGTCAAAACCAAGGTTCAAAAACTCTCTAATGCCGTAGTCGAACAACAATTATTACAACGCCAGCTCCAAAGTCTTCAAAATGGGTTCAAAAAAGAACTAGTACAAATGGGGAAGCGAAAAAAATGAATAGCTACTTTCCAGAACTCCATAAAAAAATTCAAGTGTTAAAAGCACAAATCCGAACAAAAAGAACAGTTATTAAAAAACTATTAAAAAAAGAAGCCACACTAGACAAAAAAATCGGGTTTAATCTAAAAAAAATAATCGAAACGGAAAACAAATTTTTGTTAATAGCCCGCAAAGGGAAAGACCAGGCCCAAACAAGCTTATCAAAAAAAGTTCAGTCTCTTAAAAAGCGCCAGCAAGACTACCAGAAACGCACGCACCTCATAGAAAAAATGCGCTTACAACAGGAAAATCTTCAAAAGAAAATAAGCGACCTGCAAAAATTCATTAGCAAACACAAGCCCCCTCTCACTAAACCACTCAAAAAAACAAAAAAAGCCCCAATTCGCAAGGCAAAAAAAAGAATTCACCCCCCTATAAAAGCCAAGCGACTGGTAAAGACAAAAACTAAAAAGAAAATCAAAAAAACCGAAAAAAAAGCCAGGCAAGCCAAACCAGTTAAACCAAAAAAACCAAAACCATACAAACCAATTAAACCCAAACCAGTTAAACCCAAAAAAGTCTTGCCCGTTAAATCGAAAGGTCCGCTACCAAAAATTCCTTTTTTTGAAAGAGAACCCATTACGCCAGTACAAGAAGAAAAACCAATAGAAGAAATTGAAAAAACACCAGAATCCTCTTTTGAAGAAAAAGAAGTGGAAAAGCCACTAGAAGAAACAGACATTAAAGTTCCTTCTTTTGAAGAAAAAGAAGAAGATCAAGATACACTTGAATCCGAAATGGACGAAAAAGAAGAAGACGAAAGTGCATTCGAACCAGAAATGGAAGAATCAAAAGAAGAATGGAAACCCTATTCTCAAAACGGCATTATTTTTGAACATCCGCCATGGATGCCTGCTACTCAAAAAAAAGCAGATGCATTATTTGCTATTGAAAAAGAAGGTATTAAACTAGAATTATTCGAGTTTGGAATCGATGTTAGTACGGGGCTAAACGAAAACGCGCATGCCCAAATCGAAAAAGAGCCTAGCGCGACTATCTCAAATGAAGAGAATATTAACGAGTACTTGTTTATAACGTATATTACTCCCGAGAATAACATTGCTACCAAGCACTATGTGTTGTTTGCCCAAAAAAACAATCAATTGGTAAAACTAGAAGCCAGTGGCAATCCGATCTTACTAGACCAGCACAGCACGCTGATTGTCAAAGTATTCCGCTCGCTACACCTGGAATAATTTTTTCAATTTTTTGTATTCTTTTTCAGCTTTTGCAAGCGCTTCAGGGAGCAAGAATTTTGAGCTTAGGTCTCTTTCAAGTTTTGCAAGAACACGTTCTTCCCCCAAATTTTCTCTTAAGAATTCAACGCCAGTGAAATGCGCCAAATTATCTGCTGAAGCAACTATTTTTGCTTCAATGGTTTCGGGTTCGGGTGGTCTTCTTGTTCTGTGTGATTCAATGCAATGCAATACGTTCGGAATTTTTTCTGCCGGAAAGCCAATCGTCGGTAAAAAAGTTTCTGCGATTTTTCTTCCAACAATATGATGTTTTTCATTCGACTCATTGGTTTTGTGTGGAGGCTTTCCAACCCAGGTTTGTCCCACATCATGCAGCAAAGCAGCAGTTTCAACAACCTCTTTATCTGCCTCTGGATAAAATCCGCAAAGCCACTTTGCCTCTTTAACAACAAGAAGAATATGTTTATCTACAAATTCATCACTAATTCTCGACCGTACAAAGTCTTCAATTTCTTTTGCTTTAGTTGTCTCTACCATTTTATCCCTTTTGGGGCGTGGAGGATTTGAACCCCCGTCACATGCTCCCAAAGCACGAATCCTACCAGACTAGACTAACGCCCCAACACGGTTGCTGTCCTGTGTACAGAATAGATGGAGATTCTTCGAATCCCCAATAATATATTGAGTAACCAGCAGGGCTTAAAAAAGGTGTTTTAAAAAAGAAAAGACCCTATTGTGCTATGGAATTCCAAAAAATCGCGGAATTGTTTGAAACCATTGAAAAAGCCTCTAGCAGGCTCGAAATGATGGAATTGCTCGCAGTATTCTTGCAAAAAGTCAAGGCAGAAAGCGCCCCCCAATTCATTTACCTATTACAGGGAAAACTAGGACCCGATTATACCGCCCCCCAAATTGGCATGGGAGAAAAGTTTGTGATGCAAGCCATTGCCAAGGTCAGTGGCTTTTCAAAAAATGATGTGGAAAAAAAATTCCAAGAAACAGGCGATCTAGGAGAAACCGCATTCGAATTTGTACAAAAAAAGAAACAACAAAGCTTTTTTTCGCAATCTCTTTTCCTGCAAAAAGTGCATCAAAACCTTTTAAAAATTGCTAAAGCAGAAGGACCGGGAAGTCAAGAAAGCAAAATTCGATTACTCGCCGAACTATTGAATTCTGCCAAACCATTAGAAGCCAAATTCATTGTACGGTTCCCCCTTGAACAATTACGATTGGGAACAGGGGATCCCACCATAATGGATTCTATGGCACTCAATTTGGTAAGCGAATTTAAAAAAACATTTCCCAAAAAAGTCGAGCAAATTTTAAAAGAAGAAATAAAAACCAAGAAAAAAGAAGAACAGCAGGAAGAACTAACCCGAAAAATTCGCATGAAAGTGCGCGAAAAAATAGAAGAAAAATACAATGTACGCCCAGACCTTGGTTTTTTGGCCCAAAAACTAATTGAAAAAGGATTGAACGGATTAAAGGAAATTAAAATCGAAGCCGGAATTCCCATTCGCCCCACTTTAGCAGAACGATTGAACAGCACAGAAGAAATCGTAAAAAAAATCGGAAAATGCGCGGTTGAAAGCAAGTTTGATGGTTTTAGATTGCAAATCCACAAGAGCAAAAACACGGTTACTATTTATAGCAGAAAGGCTGAAAACGTTACCAAAATGTTTCCAGAAATTGTAAAAGGCGTACAACAACAAGTCACGGCCCGACAAGCGATTATAGAAGGAGAAGCCATTGCATTTAACGAGCAAACCAAAGAGTTTTATCCCTTTCAAATTACCATTCAGCGAAAACGAAAATATGATGTCCAAGCCAAAAGCCAGGAAGTTCCCCTAAAACTATTCTGCTTTGATGTGATGTTTGTGGACAACAAAAACTGGATGCCCTTTCCGTTTAAAGAAAGAAGAAAAGAACTCGAACGCATTATTGAAAAAGGACCGGTTGTAAAACTAACCGATTTTATTATCACAGACGATCCGAGCAAAATGGAAGCGTTTTTTGAAGAAAGCATTGAACGCGGATTAGAAGGCATTATTGCCAAGGATTTAAATGCAAAGTATATTGCAGGGGCAAGAAAATTTGCATGGATCAAACTAAAACGCTCTTACAAAGGAGAATTACAAGACTCCGTGGATGTTGTCATTATTGGGTACTATAGTGGAAAAGGAAAACGAACCCAATTTGGATTGGGCGGCTTGCTAACAGCCGTGTATGATAGCAAAAATGATTTGTTCAAGAGCATTGCAAAGGTAGGGACTGGAATGACAGAGGAAACCTTAAAAGAACTAGAAAAACGCTTATCCAAAATGATAGTTAAAAAAAAGCCCGCTCGAGTGGAAAGCGAAGTAGAACCTGATGTGTGGTGTTCCCCCCAGTATGTTATTGAAGTTAGGGCAGATGAGATAACCAAAAGCCCCATGCATACCGCAGGCAAAACCAAAAAAAATTCAGACGGATTTGCCTTACGCTTCCCTCGCATGATTCAATGGAGAATCGATAAAAAACCAGAACAAGCCACCACAGAACAAGAAATCCAAAAAATGTTTGAAAACCAAAGACACATTCAAATTCAAACCAATTCCAGTGAAATCCAATAATCCAACAACCTTTTTATAGTCAATTACTGTTTATTGGAATGAACGACATGTTTGGACGAACCACGAGTGTACTAATGCGATTGGCCTTGTTCGGAATAGGCTTTTTTGTAGTACTCATTTTTTCTATTAAAATCATGAATTGGAGCGGCATCCACCGTGGCAATCTGCTCATTGTGGGCGACTATGAATACATACTCTATCTCTTGGCTTTCACCTTAGGTATTGGGTATATCACTCGCTGGTTGCTAAAAAAAGAGTTCCACCAACAATTTGTAGTGCGCAAAAGAAGGAGAAAAAGATGATTTTTCGATTACTCGTAGCAGCTATTGTAGCACTGGCTTTTTTATGGATTTTTTTTACATATTTGGCACCATTGTTTGCCCAGCCCACTAATGAAATAGAAAAAATTTTTGAAGGACTACCACTTGCTAAAACTTCTCCGGGCCAAACCACGTCGCTAGGAATTATCGCATTTTCTCGCGATGATATTTTAAGGTCCAGTGCTTTTTCTGAAAGCGGAACCGATACCATCCTAGAATGTAATAGCCCGTTTCATTGTTGTGACAAAGGAAACAGGTGCGGAAGCAAAGCAAGGTGGGACGAACAACAAATACAATTTTCACAACACCAAAACACTCCAGTATTTTTGCGATGTGACGAACAATTTGATTTTTTTGCATGCACGATTTTTGTAGGCCAAAAACCACCCCAAATAGAATTACAAGAACCCTCTTTTGAAACCACTTTGGATTTAGCAGTTAAAAACATGTTCTCGGTTTCAATCGATATTCAAAATACTGGAGAAGCCCCTAGCAAACCAGGCCTTATTGAATGGAGGCTACTCAAAAAAACAGATGGCTTGTTCGAAAGCCCGGCAATTGTAATTGGCCAAGAACCATTTGAATCGCTTTTCCCCCTAGAAACCACAACCACGCGAATTGAAGTTACAGTTGGAGTAGAAGGAGACTATCAATTACACTTAAAAGCCATTGCAGAAGACGCTGGCTTTGAAGAACAAATCATTGAATTCCAAGCCAGTAATCAATCCAATCCTTGTCGTGCCCTTACCCAACAAGCCATACAAAAAACATTCAATACAATAGCACGCTTGTGCACGGAAAAATTCTTTTGCACAGAATGTTACTTGGCAACCCATTGCAAACAAGCATGGGAGCAAGAAAGACCAGAATTGAGTTTTGAGCTAGGAGACTATTCTTTTACTCAAACCATTAGCATTTCAACCCAACAAGAATGCCAATAGCCCCCCAAACAAAAACCGAGTGATTAAAAAACAATTATTGTCTCTTTTATTCCATAGGTGAAAACCATGAAATCCGCCAAGAAAAAAGGCTTTCAAGAAGGCGATTGGATCATCGCCACACAAGGCGCCAACCAATTTGAAGGCACGATTCTTCCCACTACCAAAAAAGGTTACTTAAATCTAAAACTCAAAAGCGGGTATAACGTTTCTCTCAATCAAAGCAAAAAAATAAAAATCAAAAAAATAAACACGCCGCCTAACACCACCCCAAAACCAAAAAAAATTGTTTCCAATCCAAGCCTATCCACTATTCTAATATTACATACTGGAGGAACCATTGCCAGTCGCGTGAACTACGAAACCGGCGGGGCGTTTGCTGCTTTTTCTCCAGAAGACTTATTGCAAATGTTTCCAGAACTAACCAAAAAAGCAAATTTTGAAACCAAAATGATTGGAAACATGGAAAGCGAAAACATGCGTTTTTCTCACTACAGCAAAATTGCAGGCGAAATTCAAAAAGGGCTTTCCAAAAAAATTTCCGGAATAATTGTTTCTCACGGAACAGACACAATGGGGTATACCTCAGCAGCGCTTGCATTCATGATTCAAAAACCAAAAATCCCAATTCTATTGGTAGGCGCGCAAAGAAGTTCTGATCGCGGAAGCAGTGATTCTGCCATGAACCTTTCTTGTGCCACGGACTTTATTTTAAAAAGTAATTTTGCAGGAATTGGAATTTGCATGCATGAAAACAGCGAAGACAATGCATGCGTTATTTTATCCCCCACTAAAAGCCGCAAGTTCCACACTTCGCGAAGAGACGCCTTCAAAAGCGTTAATGCCAACCCCATTGCACGCATTGAATACAAAACCGGAAAAACCATTTTTTTTGAAAAAAACTATTTGCACAAAGGACATTCCGAAAAAACAATTTTCCAACCAAAACTAGAAGAAAAAGTAGGGTTATTGAAAAGCCATCCGAGTTTAACGCCGGAACAAATAAAAGTTTTTGAAAAAAACAAGTTCAAAGGATTGATACTAGAAGGAACTGGTTTGGGACACGTGCCTGTTATTAGTAGAGAAGAAAAAGACAAAACCAATGACAAAAATTTCAAAGCACTCGAATCACTCCTCAAAAAAGGATGCATAGTGGGAATGACTTCTCAATGCATTTTTGGTGCGGTACAAATGCACGTGTACAGTGCAGGGCCAAAACTGCAGGAAATCGGAGTTTTAGAAGGAAAGGATATGCTCGCCGAAACCGCGTTAGTAAAACTGGCTTGGTTGTTAGGCAATTATCCTAAAAAAGAAGTTGTAAAATTGTTTGGCAAAAATTTAGTGGGCGAAATCAACGAGCGCACCTTACTAGAAAATCAAGCACCCCAATTTGAAGGAGAACAATAAATGCCTACAGGCAGAAGGCGTGGGAAAAATCCTACAACTAAAAGAACTGCAAGAACTAGGCAAAAAAGTCAAGAAACGCTTGGAAAGTTTGCAAAAGCGTACCCCGAAATGATAAATAGGGAAAATTGGTGGTTCACTCACGGGAGAAGAGAACTGGCAAGAATAATTGAAAATTTAAAGCACTTAGAATCAATCAGAAAAAGTGCTGGCCAAGCTGTCAAAGAAGGCGCAAAGGACGCAGAAATTAAAAAAAAAGCGATATTATCGGCTTCCCTCGCGCAAAGAACCATAACAGAAGCCAGGCAGTTATTAAAAATTGGCCAAAGAAGGTTAAGATCGG
>JAHJAQ010000102.1 GCA_018813975.1 Microcaldota archaeon | reverse complement strand
TCCTTCTCCGCCATAAAACATGCGTACAAAACCAATGCTCACATCTTTGGTCTCTGAAACATCCATGATCTTGGCCGAAAGAATGCTTCCCACTTGAAGGTTGTCCCTAACTTCCTTGTTGGAAACAAACGCCAAATAAAACGCGTTAATATTCACTAACCAACCATTATGCAATGTTTGGGCTACTATTCCCACAATCAAATCATCTGTTTTGGGCGTGTATCTTCCCCTCAAGGGCACTACATAGGCAACGGGTCCGTCCATGTGCGCAATGCCTAAAACATCTGCAAAAATCTTGTCATTTTGACTAAAAACGTGTTCTCCCATTCTTTTTTGTTCTATTGACACCAATTCGCCAGGCAATACAATTTTTTTCATTCTCATCAAACTCCATTTTTTATTCTAATATTTTAGTTTCAATTTGACCGTGCGCCATTTTATTGAGTTCTTCAAACAATTCTTGTTTTAACCCAGAAGGCAATTCCAATACCGCTACCAAAGAACCGTCCTTTTGCCATTCTTCTTTTTTGATTCCAAACTTGTGCAGAATGACATTTGCTTTTCCAGAAAAACTTGCAGGAACTTTTACTGCAATTTTAAGTTTTTCCAAGGAAATGGGCAATAATGGTTTAATGACATTTAACGCAAGCGGCACTTGTTCTTCAATACTTTTGAAAACATCTACATTAAACTTGGCTTCTTCTAACGCGATTTCAATCCTGGTTAAGGGGTGCGGGGTTTTGGTTTGAGGGTTTATCGCATTTTGGGCAATAAACGAAGCCAGTTCTTTTCGCTTTTCTTCTAACATCCTCCTTCTTTGATCGGTTGTTAATTGCACTTGTCCTTTCAAAATAATATGTTTAACCACTTTTTCAAATTCTGTGGTACCAAACACTTTTTGAATCATAGTTTCCGATTGGGTTTCTCCTTTTTTCGCGTCCTTGAAAACAGAATCCAAGGCCACCAAATCATTAAACGAAACAATTTTTCCTTTGCGCAATTCCACTGCCAAATCCGGGTCCACTAAGACCTCGAACTTATGACCGGAATGTTCAAAACGCGCGATTACCGCATCTTCCACTTTTACCATTTAGAATACTACCCCACCAAATAAACAAACCGTTCAAAAAAATTACGCGGTTTTACTCTTGTTCAAAAGCGATTTTAATTCTTCTTTTGAAAACCGGGTTAAGGGCTTTCCTTTTTCAATAAACGCTACATCAATCCTGCTTAATTCTATCTTTCCTTTTACACTACCTGCTTTTTTGAGTACCTCAAAAACCAATTGAACGACTTCTTCTCTGGTTAAACCATCCGAGAATTCTTTTTCCAAAATCTCCATGGCTTCTTTTTTACCCCTTCCAATAGCAATTGCCTTATACTCTGCCAACGCACCGGATGGTTCGGTTTCAAACAATCGAAAACCCTGGTAGTCAACTCCGGCTACAATAAAAGAAACTCCGAACGGTCTTACGCCACCATACTGAGTAAAATATTGGGCAATCGCAGACATTCTTTTAACAATGGTTTCAACGCCAATGGGTTCATCATAATGAATACTGTTTTCTTGTGCTTCTTGTCGTGCAAACTGAACCAACCTTCTAGCATCTCCAACCAATCCACTCGAAATCGCGCCAATATGATCATCAATCATAAACAATTTTTCAATAGAATCCGGCAAAATTAACTTGCTTGCAATCTTTTTATCAGCCGCCAATAACACGCCATTATTGTAAATAACGCCCAAACCAAGAGTTCCTTGTTCTACAATCTTAGACGCATACTCTACCTGGTACAGCCTGCCGTCTGGCGAAAACATAGTAGCAGCACGGTCATACGCACTGGATTTAGCCGCCATGGACGGATACACAAAAAAACCTCTCTAAAACCCGGAAAAATACTCTTTTTTCCTTTTTTTTTCCCTTTATAAATACTATTATATAAAAGAGAAAGATTAAAAACCATTTACCCTCGCAAAACCGCCTTCAAACTTGCTTTTTCCAATGCCTTGTGCAATATCCCGGTTCTAAACAAGATTTTTGGGACAACGAATTGGCCCCCAATTTTTTTAATGAATAACAATCCAGTTTCCACTTGTTTTTGAGCCTTTAAATCGCCTTGAACCACCAAACAATTGTTTTTCGGATTAAATTGTTTTAACACGAGTTTTTGCTGAGCAATGCCTATTGAACCATACAACGATAAAAAGGTTTCTTGTACTCCAACAAAAACAAGTTTTTGTTCTAATGAT
>JAHJAQ010000101.1 GCA_018813975.1 Microcaldota archaeon | reverse complement strand
CTTGAAAGGAATTAGCAGCAAAGATACCGCTACCCTAGCCAATGATCACTTTGGCACCACAACCATTGTAGATGCGCCGGCTTCAAACTGGGCAAACATGAATGACCCTGATGAGGATGATGCATTTGGTAACATGATGCCATTAATGGCTGCCGGTTTACTTCCCGCTATGATTCCGCCATTGATTGATGCATTGGGTAATGCCCGGGATAATGGCCAAAAAGCCGGGAAAAAAGCCATGGACGAATTCAACGACGGAAAAGAAGCCGCAGAGAACGCTGAAAAAAAAGCAAAAGACCTGGCGGACGAGTGCAAACCGGGAAAAGGCGCTTGTGAGAATATGAAAGCATTACAAGATGCCTTAAAAAAATTAAAACCAAAAATGGAAGAACTAACCAAACAATCCATGACCCAATCCATTTCTAGTTTAGGTAGTGCCTGTGGTTTTTCTGGTGGCAATTTAGAGTTCACGGCAATTAAAGGGCTCATTACTAATGGAATTGAAATTGGCGGAGAAGCCTGTGGTTCCATGACCAGTGCAATGGGAGAACTAAAAAGCGAGTTTAATACTGCGCTCAATAATTTTGGAAGCTTGAGTGACAGTGTTTGTTCTGGTGGAACAGGAAGCACGGCACCGGCAGTAATGCAAAAAACAAGGTATGCGTTTTTGCAAGCAAGCCCATTACCCAGTTATTTGAATTTGTTTAATAATTTGCCCGCTACGGTTCGCGGTCCAAACGCGGATAATGGAACCAATACCTTACCCATTCCAGTGACAATCATTCCGGGCACCACACCCATTACTCCCCCTCCAGGAACCATTCCGCCCGGAAGCATTGATCCAACTGCCTGGATTCAAGCCCATGACCCGAAAGGCAATGGAACTTTTACAGATACGGGAAGCGAATGGAGATTAGAAATAGTACAAGGAAACCAAATGCTGCGACTCGTGAGCTGGGATTATGGCCAAACCACGAGTATTGTGCCGGTTTGGCAATACCAAGATGAATGGGTATCGGCAAGTGAACTAGATGCGATACTCAATGCAGGAAATCATCTGGTATTACAAGATAATGTCTCACGTGCATATTCAAATGGAATACTTGCAGTTCCAGTGGAAGATACTTGGGCAGTTGGAGAACTGCCTCTTGGAACAGCCCCGCACCATACAAGAGAATCGGTTTATGACGCCATTGCAAGCAGTGACGGCAAAATTATTATTCGCCATTCGTATTTTGACTGGTGGGATTTATTACACTGGTTTCCTCAAACAGAATGGTTTTCACCCGAAACCAATTGGGCCAGCGGCACACCATTTGTTCGAAGCACCGATTATATTGTTTCCCTGCATAATTTTGGACAACTGGTGCAAGGAAATTTCCAAGAGATTTTGAATTCTACTGAAAAAAATTATTGGCTTGCCAATCAAACAAATGCGCCCGCATTTTTCCAATCCCAAACAAGTGCCTTGAGTTCGTTTAATGCCGCTTGTAAAGAATTTAATACGGCACATGAAAAAACGCAAAAAGCGGTTTCGGATTATAGCCAAGCCAAAAAGCTTGGTCGCTTTACTTCCGCGGGAGATGTAAGTAAAGCGGGTAAAAAGGCAGGAGATGCCGTAAAAACAAATGTGATTTCTGATTTGGGTCAAACCACGAGTGCGATTACCAGTGGTAATGGTTCCATAACCGAAGCGACTGGAAAGATGAATGAACTCAAAACAAACTTTGATAGTATTGCCAAGAAACGTGATTGTTTGAAACAAACCACGGACGAGATTGGAAAATACGTAAAATCACAGAAAGCAAGAACAACTTCTCCGTTGACGTCACAAGAAAAAGCATGCATTGCGGCATTTAAATCGTTTGAAGGGTCATTTAATGAAACGCTAGATCCGGTGGACGATCTAATTAAAACTGGCGCAGATAGTGTGGATCAAACGCGAGAAAAGGTACTTGAAAATTTGGAAACCACTATTCCAAACTTATCTGAAAATGCGAATACTGCTGCTACGGATGCAACGCAACAATCAAACGAGGCAGCCAATGAAATGAATGATTTGTCTGATGCAACTAAAAACGTGTCCAAGGATAATACGGGAACCAATAGTGCGGCACTGGGAAATATGTTAGCGCAGGCCACGCAATTGGGTTTAATGGCGGCGATGATGGATGGAATGTTTAATGCAGATGATACCGATGACTTCAAACCAGGAGAAGAACCGCGCGTTCAAAACCAAACCCAAGTATTCAATATTGATTTGCGCAAAGACAATCAAGGAATTGAACTGGACAAAGAAGGCATTATTGGATATTATGACCCTGAAAACCACAAGGTGTTTGGAGATATGGAAAAACAAACCATTGGCGTGGTGTTTGAAAATGTAGGTATTGAAGAAAGTGAACCCTATTATAGCACAGCCACGTTCAAAGCAGTAGAACACCTTTATGGACCCGTAACTACCATTCCATTTAGCACGCCCTTTAACTTGTTTGGAAGCGGTTGGGGATTAGAATTTTTTGGCCAAACAAGCAATTATTCCCAGCAATTCCATTTGAAGTATGTAACAGGGGACTTGATAGAACCGCTTCCCCCAATTGATTCTGCCACTTTTTCGTGCACGCAAGGAGCCATGGTTGGAAGAACTGGAGAAGGCGCTCTTCCCAGAGTGAAACTGTCTTGGAAGTGGAATGACATTCCACTCAATTTGTGCGATGCGAGTAATGAAAATTATGTGTACTGTGATTCCACGCAATTTGCCATTGTAGTATTAAAGCGGCTGCGTGCACTAGATGACTTTTTGAAAGCAAATGGCGGCTTGCCTTGCCCTACCAATCCGTTTGAAGTATTATTAACGGAAGATACTGCTCCTTTATCCGAGTATTTGGGGGAAAGTCCTTTTGATGCAAGAAGCCTTGTAGAAGGATGTTGGTTGCCCGAATCAACAGAATTGTTTGATGGATATCCAAGCTTGTTATATTATGTGAGTGAAGCAGGCGATAGTGTTCAATGGACAGAAGAAATCAAAAACATTCAAGACTTACAAGACTTGTTGTTGTTTGATGCGTATATCATGCAAGATGGTTTTAGCGAAGACTTTTTACAAGACTTTTCTCAATACTATAATCACATTAGTTTTTCCGATGCCCCCGCGTATTTCCACCAAGACCCTCAAGGCTCGTACAACCAATTCTTTGACAATGGACTAATCGAATTTAAACAAAAGTTTGTAAACTCTAATCAATTGCCTACCAGTGGATTGTATCAAGCAGATTTGCTTGTAGAGTTTGGAGATGGATGGAAATTGTTTGATTCGAGTGGCGATCCAGCGGGAACTGTTACAGTTGAGTTGTTAGCGGTACGGCAAACTCCATTTAATTCTCCATTCTATTATTTGCCATTTAATGGACTGGTCGGATTAGAAGGAAGCAGATTAAATCGACAAGGCTATGGAGTAGGATTTGATGTACTAGAACAAGACGCGTTTAGGATTTCGCGCCAATCGGATATTGACACCCTAGCAAGCACCTCTTCCAATCCAGTTCACTTTGTTAGTGTAAGCCAGGAAAGAGCACTTGAAAACTTGAATTCACGGGCAAGCCAACGCGGTTTTATTTTGGATATTACCAATGTAACCACCAACCAAAAGAACATGCTGTTTACCCCGGCCTTGGCCACACCTGTCTTAATGAAAGTAAATCGGGTTCAAACCAGTGAAGAATTTTCTGCGTATTATATGTTACGCGAAAGCGATATTCCAGCAACAACTGGCAATACCTTAACGTTTTGGACTGGAAGCGGTGCGTGCAGAGACTTTTCCGGAGATATTATTGCCAGTGTGTTTGATGAAAAGCCCGATCGCAAAACCAATGAAGGCGATTTAGTGAATGGATGGGAATTTGCTTATGCCATTGATTGGGAAAAGGCGGTTAAGGGCGGTGATGTGTACTTGAGAACCGTGTTTTATACGCCGGCAGAAAAAAGTTATAGTTTATTCTCGCTATCTGATAATGCTACGTTGAGAACTGCCGACCAAGGAGAAGGAGAAAGCATTGAATTGAGAGGAATTTCGGATATGGCGTTTAATCGAAAAGGAACTACCGATACGGATCGCATTACGGCCTTGGATGATTTGTTTACATTGGTGGAACAAGGGGCGGTTTGTGTAACGAATACGGGGGTTAGAACAAGCTTTTGGTGGAATCCCAAAACAATTCTAGAAAAAGAAGGCAGTACCGATCAAAGCATTGCAGCCATAGAACAAGGCTTGGAAGCGGGTAGTTCGTGTATTGGATAAATATTGTGGTGAAAAGTGCATGGGTCTTGGAAATGGCATTAAACGCGTGTGGCATGCCCTTGAAGACCCGTATTATGGTGTGCTCGAATGGTTGGATGCCAAACACATTCCGGTTTTTGGCATTATAGATCCTATTGATCGAGTGCTACCCTCTTTGTTGGTTTGGATTATTATTATTGTAGGCATTCTTTTTGTAGTGGGTGGAAACGCATTGCCCAGTGAAATGGTTTCCAATCAACTGTTCTTTGTGGATTCTCAAGGCAATCCCTTAGAAGGAGTTTCCGCACGGTTAGAGAGTGAGACTGGCATTCAAACCTTGGTTTCAAATGAAAATGGAGAAATTGTTTTTTCATTTCCCATCAGCTCGCGTTTTTTTGTTATTGCTACTAAAGCCGGTTTTAATGAACTGGAAGAATCGTTTCGAATTGGAGAAAATGGTTTAAACGAACAAGTAGAAATGACCAGCTTGATGGAAATCGAATTTTTTGAAATCCGATTTTTGGGAATGGATAACCAAGTAATTCAAGGAAAAGAACTGGTGTTTTCATTGGCTTGTTCCAATCCGAGTGTAAGCCCTATCCAAACCGAGTTTACAATAAACTCGGAAGACGCTGTTCGGGTTTCTCAGCCCCAAAACTGTGGTGGCTTGGTTTTAACGCTCTTCAGTCCTAGCGACTTTCGATTAACCTCGTATCCCATTAGTGTTTTCAATCCACTGGTATTACTAGAGCCCGCGAGTATTGTATTTCAATCCCACGAAGCACGGTTAAATGTTTTTTTGAGTGCAACAAATCCCAGTTTATTGGAAGGAACTCAAGCCACGGTGGTATTATTTCGAGACAATCGATTTGAAAAAGAAGCACCCGCATTGGGAGGAGTGGCTCATTTTTCAGGGTTAACACCGGGAGTTTATTCGATTCTTGTTTTAGAAGAAAACCAATTGTTTGGTCAAACCATTTTAGAAGGCGTGGTATTAGAGCCAAGCCAAGAAAAAACAACCACGATCATGGTTTCAGATGCCGTGGTAACAACCATTCGAGTTCAAATCGTGCAAAGTGAAACAACAATTGGAATTGAAAATGCATTGGTACGGTTGGTGAACCGAGAAAATGGAAAAGTGTTGGGGCAAACCCATACTAAAACAGATGGGATTACCGAACTGGGTTTTGTGCAGGCAATAGAAGGAAGCATTTATATTGCAGTTTCCGCTCCAAACTTTTTTTCTAAAACCATTGCATTGGAATCCATTACAGAAACCCAAATAGTGGAATTAAAACCAATTAGTGCGATTGAAACAGGGACTGTTATTGTAAAGGTGGAAAATGAAAACCAAGGACCCATTGAAAATGCGCGAGTCTTTTTGTTAGATGCTGTTTCCAAACAGGTAAGACAGGATATTCCCATTCAATTTTCTGATGCATTGGGAAAAGTTACTTTTTTAGGCGTTCCCTCGGAACAACTTGTGGCATGGGCAGAAAAAGACTTGAAAAGAGGTGAAAGCCCTTCTTTTCAAGCCAGTACAACCCAAACCACTACAATTACAACAACAGTAAAACCCGATCAAACCTTGATATCGATATTGGCACTAGACCATCAAGGCATTCCGGTGGGCAGTGCGATTGTAACAGTTTTTAATGCACAAAACCAAAAAATCACGAGTTTTGCTTTGGACACGGATGGAAGCGGTATAACAACGCTTACCGCGAATCAACGAGTTTCATTAGAGATAAAGCACGAAGATTTTATGACTTTTCGATCGGAAACACTGGAATTATTGGGGGGCATTCCCAAACAAGTAAATGCCGTTTTAGAACGAAAAGAAACCTTGAATTCATTTGGAATCTCTTTTCAAGGATTCCAAGATGTCAGTCAAAAAGAAGTAACGCAATTTTTTCCCGGAACCCAGTATTATGCTGTTTTTGACTTGAGTATTCCAAAAAACCCAGCGTATATTCAAGCCGGTGCTTTTTTTCGAATTGGAGGATTAGAAGGAACCATGAAAAACGCGGTTTGGATTGAAAGCATTCAAGTCGCGAATGCGGTTATTGTACAAGGCAAGTCTTTTGATCCAGCAAACGGAGAAAACATTGACTTGGCAGCAGAAAACTTGGTAACAAAAGAATCCAAGTGGGCACAAGTATTGTTTTCCACTCCCACTCCGGGAACCCAACGAATGGTAATTGGGTTTAAGGCACGAACAGATACTACGCCAGAAACTATGGGAAAATTTTTTTATAATGCCTGGGCAATAACCCAGCAAAACCAATCACTTGAAACCAATCCAATAGACACGAGTGCAATGAGTGGCTCTAAAGAACGATTGTATGCAACAGCCTATCATCAATCTTTTTCAATTAGTGGAAAGCAAGACTCGTGTGAAAACGAAATTTGTTTTGCCAATTTTTTTGTCAAAAACTTGAGTACCACTGGTTTTTTGCAAGAACCGTTTGAATTAAACAACAATCATTTGTATGAACTAAGCTTTGAGCTCGCGAATAATTCCACACAAGGAATTGAAATTACCTATTTCTTGCTCGCTAATATGCAAGACAGCATTTCCACCAGTCAAATCAAAATACAAGAATATTCCATTACCTTGCCCGATAAGTCGGTTATTCAAGAAAGCGCAGAGGCTTTTGAAAGCAACAGTGTTTCTTTTTCCCTGGGTGCCAACCAAAAAGCAAGGGTAAAAGTAACCCTACAACCATCGGCGAGTTATTGGAGCAGTATTGTTATTAGTGCCCAACTGGATTCTGGAGAAACTTTCAAAAAAAGCATTCCATTTGAAGTGAGCGGAGAACGCGCGTTCAAATGGTTTTTATCCCAACACCAGTTTTCGCCTTTAACCGAGAATAGTGTACAATTAGTAGTATTAGATGAAGGCGCGCAAACACCAGTAGAAAACGCGATTATTACCATTCGATTGTTTTCTCCGAATGGGGGCCAAATCGAATGGACCCAATATACGGATTCGCAAGGTAAAACTGATATTACAATTTCCGCCAAACCCCCTAACACTCAATTATGGATTGCAATTCGCAAAAACGGTTTTAATACCACCATAATCAAAAAAGAAATTGCCTTGTTATTAGTATTTTCACCAGAAACACTGGAAGCTGTTTTGGGAAAAGAAAAAATCAATGCCACTTTACCCTTTTCCATTAGTAATGAAAGTGCACTATCTTTTGAAGCAAAAAATCCTTACTTGAATGGATCGTTTGCCGGAGTATTGAATTTGGACGAACTTGAAAACCAGTTCTCGGACTTTACTGGCACTCTTGTCACGGCTTTTGAAGAAAAAAGCACGGACTTTTTTGGAGTGCAATTGGCGGAAAACTATTCGCTAGAACAAAACCAAGATTTTAGAGGCAGTTTAATGCTGTCCTTCTTAGGAACAGAACTGGAAAATGAATATTTGTTTTCTATTCCCGTTACGATTCATGCATTGGGTACTTTTGGAATAGTGAATGGAGAAGAAAGTTGTTTGGTAATAGAACCCACTACTTGGAATGCAAGCACCCAACAAAACCAGGCCAGTAAAACCATTCGGATTCGAAATGAGTGCCAAACTGAAAATAATGAAAGCATTCATTTTGATTTCTTGAAAGCCAAAATTAATTGGCTGGGAGAAGAATTTGGAAACATTGAAATAAGCATTTCAAGTGATATTCTAGAATCTCCCATTAGTGCTACTTTAAAATCCAATGAATGGACTACTCTATTCGAGGGTTTTTTTGAAGGATTCCAGTATGATGCGCTCTTAATCTTCACCCCAAAAGAAGAATCATTAGGAGAAACCGCGCAATTTGAAGTATGGTTTTCGGGCAGCAAACAAGGCCTTTCTCCCGTATTGGCAGAACCGCTTGAAACCACTATTTTAATTGCAAATCTAGAAGAATGCTTGGTGTTTCAACCAAAACCATTCGAGGGAATTGTGATTCCGTTTGGAGGCCAAGAAAGTTTTTCCATTGACTCTTCGTTGTGCGGAAACCTAGAACTGGATATTAGTTTGTGTCAAGACGATCCTGGTTGTACCGGGGGCGCTACTAAAGGACAGATTAGCCTTTTCCCAACAGAATTTTCCTTGCATCCCGGAAGCCCTCAAACCATTACGGTTAGTGGCGTGGATTTGCCGGGATCGTATGGCATTGAGGTGGATGTTAAAACCAGTGAAACCGGTTTTGCCCATGTTACAACCATGGAAGTAATAGTGGAAAACGATCCCACCCGTTTTTTTGCCTTGGATAAGTTCGAGTTTTTTGTCAAAAACAATGGAAAAGACTCTGCTACTTTGACTAATTCCCATGTTTCCAAAATGGTTTCAATTAGTGCATTATCGAGTGATTGGCAGGGAATTCCCGCTCCAGGAGAAGAAGGCATGGATAGTGCCCAAGCAGCGGGAGATGGCTTGGATCCAGCGGCAATAGAAGAAATAGACCCTGCATTGGGAGCATCCAATAATATTGCTCGAGACCTGGCCTTATTTACGGCGGATGGCTTGGATCAGGCACGAGAAACATCAGACCAAGCATTAGGCCAAACCAATACCGCGGCAGAAGAAACCGAAAGCGCCCAAGACAGTGTAGGCGATGCCCTGGATGGTGCGGGTAAAGGCGTTGGATTGGCGCAAATGATTACAACGGATTGTGCCCCATTAAAGACCTGTGCCGGTACGCCTCTTTCTTTAATTGCATGCCCTCCTGGAGTAGCACAAGCAGGCCAAATTTGCGCGGCTGCCCAAAGCGTTTTTGGGGGTATTACGGGTGGCGTAGAACAACCCCTAACAGAAGCAATGGATTCTGCCCAAAACGCGGCTAATGCAATGGGAAGTGGTGCTACTGCAATAGCATCTCCCGATAATAGCATTAGGCCAAACAATGCTTTTTTTAGTGCAGTATTAGAAAAAGTTTGGTTGCAAGGGGGAGGGGGCAATGCGGTTGGTTCTGCTACTCAAGCAGAGAATGAAATCGAGCAATCACGAACCAATGCTGCTGTAGGGGTTTCTGCTCAAACATCAAGCGGTGCTAATTCAGCAAGCCAACAAGCATCTAGTTCGTGCCAGAGCAGTGATCGGGCTAGCCAATTTGACCAGCAAGCCCAGCAAGACAGTGACGATTCTTCTGGATACCAAGGAGACGGTTTAATGGGATTGGGCATGAACATTACCCAAGCAATTATGTTTGAAAGCGCGATTGCTGCTTCTTGTTTGCAAACAACCTGTTCTGGACCGATTACCAAAATGCGCCAGAGCTTTTATACTTTCAAAGGCGTTCAAACTAGTTTGCAAGCCGGTTCTGCTTCGATTGATGCTTCTCAAAGTGCAACAGATGATAAAGCAATTCCCGCACAACAACAAGCCGAACAAGCCTCGCAAGCAGCCTCGCAAGCCGCGTGCGAAGCCTCTAATCGCTTGCGTGATTTTGCTGCTGCCACGGACGTAATTTCGAATGATTCTGGCGGGGCAAGTGGTGATGTTCAAGAAACCATTACTAATGCAGGACCCATGCAAGGAGCATTAAATGGCATGAACAGCGGGATTTATGAAAACGAAATCGTAACCAATAGACTGCATGGATTTCTAATTAATTTAGTGAATGATGCAAAAGAAATTCAAAGTGACAACCCAAAAATTAATGGCGAATTTAATACAGATGTTGCCAAGGTTTCCGATCATTATCAAGAACAAGAAGTGGGAGTGGTATTTGAAAACAAAGGATTGGAAGAAGAAAAGCCAGTGTATAGTACAGTAACCATTATTGCTGCGGAACACGCGTATGGAGAACCACAATCTGTTCCTCCCGGCCAGCAAGATTGGGGCGCTTTTAACCTGGAATCGATTGGAACAACCAGTGATTATGCACAAGAATTCCACTTAAAATTTAATCCTAGCGAACAAGCCGAAGCAGGAGCCCCTGTTAGTACTACCGCTACCAGTTGTGTGCAAGGCGCGCGCATTGGACAGACTGGAGAAGAGGCCTTACCAAAAGTAAAACTGTCATGGGACTGGGAAAGTATTTCACAAAACGCATGTGATGCGAGCAACGTGAATTACTTTTATTGTGATGGTACCCAATTCGCGATAATGGTTTCCAAGCGATTGCGTGCACTAGAAGAATTCTTACAAACCAATGCGGGTTTGCCCTGTCCTACCAACCCATACCAAGTCCAACTGGATAATCAGATGAATTCGTTTGATCCTTTTGTAGGGGGAATAGGGCATTCTTCTTTTGACACGCACGCTTTTGTAACGGATTGTTGGTTAGACCCCAATACACGGTTAATGGATGGAAAGGCCAGTCTCGAATACTTTGTAGAAGAAGCAAGCAATAACGTGGCGTGGACCAGTGAAATTAAAAATGCAGGAGATTTGCACGAACTATTGTTTTTTGATGTGTATTTGATTCAAGATGGTTTTAGTACAGACTTTTTGAAAGACTTTTCACACTTTTATACGTTCATTAATTTTTCAGATACCCCGGCATACTTTTATCGAGACGCTGTCGGCAAGAATTATTATCAGTATTTTGAAAACGAAAAAATTAGTTTTCAAGAAAAATTCAGCAATTCCAGTCAACTGCCCACCAGTGGATTGTACCATGCCGAACTTATTATTGATTTTGGAGCTGACTGGCAGTTTTTTGATACTAGCGGACACGCCAATGCCAATATTCAAGTGAATTTGTTGGCCCAAGAACAAGCCGAATCCAGTAATCCATTTTATTATTTGCCGTTTGATGGTGGTGTTGGGTTTGAGGATACGCAATTAAAACGAGAAGGGTATGGTGTGCGATTTAATGTTAGCGAAGAAGATGTGTTTTCGATTTCCAATGAAACCAAAACCAGGACTTGGTCCAGTCCAAGCAGCAGTGGCATACAAAACCTTTCTATTGATAGGACAGCCTCTTTAGAATCCTTGAATGCGCGCTTTGCCAATCGCGGTATTGTATTGGACTTGAAAAGCGAATCCAATTCCCAAAAGAACATGGCATTCACTCCCTCTCTTGCCACACCCCTAATTTTAAAAATTCAAAAAGAAGAAACAAGCCCATTCTCTGTTTTCTTTTTGGTGCGCAAAGCCATGCAACCCGAAACCACGGGATCCAATTTAGGATATTGGACTGGAATGGGAGAAACCTGCAAGGATTATAGCGGAGAAACAGTCCAAGACATTTTTAAGGAAAGTGCCGATCGGAAAGCGGGTGAAGATGATCAACAAGATTCTTCGCGATGGCAAGAATCCTATGCCATTGATTGGGAGAACCCCTCTCGAACCGGAATGGTTTTCCTCAAAAGCATTTTTTACACGCCACCAAGCGTTCAATACTCTATTGAAAGCAGTGGAGAGCACAATTGGTTTTATTCTTTAGATTCTACGCCAAGCACTTCTTTTGACTTACAAGGCATTAGCGACATGACCTATAATAGTGGAATTGGAACAGAAACACAACGCATTACCGCCTTGAATGATTTGTTTGAGTTGGTACAAAAAGAAAGCATTTGTATTACAAACTCCGGTCTTCGAACGATTTACTGGTGGAATACAGATGCCTTATACTCGAGTACTGGAAGCCAAGGCAAAAGCATGAATGAGATTGAAAGCGATATTGAAAGTCAGTGCATTCACTAGTTTTTTGAAAAGGGTTTTAATACCAATCAAAGAAAAATAACTGTACAAAAAAAGGGATTTTGAATGGAAACCAGGGAAGCAAATCAATTTGACGTGATTATTGTGGGGGCCGGTCCGGGAGGAAGCAGTGCCGCACTCTATTTGGCCAAAAAAGGACGCAATGTATTATTGTTGGATAAGGCGGTTTTTCCGCGTGACAAGGTTTGCGGGGATGCCATGGGAACACGAGCAGTAGCTGTTTTACGCGAACTGGGAATCGCACAAGAAATGGAAAACATTAAACACGAAAAAGTGTATGGTGTGGTGTTTAGTTCTCCCAAACGAAAACTCGTTCAAATCCCATTTCCGGGAACCGATCCTAAAACCGGGAAAGGAGGATATGTAGTAAGAAGAGAATTGTTTGATGATTTTTTGTTTCAAAACGCCAAAAAAAAAGCAGTAACAAGAGAAAACTTTTTAGTAACAGATTTGGTTTGGAAAAACGATTTTGTGGTCGGTATAAAAGGAAAAAACCTTGAAACCGATCAAGAAGAAGAATTCCATGCAAAAGTGGTTATTGGAGCGGATGGCGCGAATAGTATTGTAGCCACTAAACTAGGATTAAACAAAACTCTGCCAAAGCACGAATGCATTGCACTTCGAGTTTACTATGAAAATATTTCGGGTTGTTCTAATAATATTGAAATTCATTTTGTGGATTCTTTATTACCCGGCTATTTTTGGATTTTTCCCCTAGAAAACAACACCGCGAATGTAGGGGTTGGAATGATTACTCACGAAATCAGAAAACACAAGGTAACACTCGAAAAAGCCATGTTTCAGGTAATCCAAAACGATCCCTTATTCAAAGAACGATTCAAGAACGCAAAAGTGATTTCCGATGTAAAAGGATGGAGACTCCCCCTCGGAAGCTATCATCGAAAAGCCCATGGAAACGGCTGGATTTTAGTAGGAGATGCTGCTGCTCTAATAGATCCTTTTTCAGGGGAAGGCGTGGGAAATGCCATGGTAAGTGCACGCGTGGCTGGAACGGTTTTGGAACAAGCATTTAAAACTAATGATTTTTCAGAATCTTTTTTGAAGCAGTACGAGGATGGCATTTGGAAAGAACTGGGTTCAGAGCTTAAAACCAGTTATCAATTACAACGCATGGGAAGAATCACTCCCTTATTGAATCTGGTAATTGGAAAAGCATCTAAAAGCAAAGAAATCCGAGAAACCATTTCCGGAATGATTGCCAATGAAAACGCCAAACACTCCCTTATTAATCCCTTATTTTATTTGAAATTATTGTTCGCTTAAAGGGGAAAAATTATTTTGTAGCCCAAAAACTGCCAAAAAATCCAAATCGTGCTCGCCAACCAAATCGTTACCAAAAACAATTGAATTTTTTCTTGGGAAAACTTTTTTTGAAACCGAACATACAAATGTACCCAAAGGGGAATTCCAAACAACAAAAAAATAAGAACATTCGCCAAAGAAACCGCGATGGGGGCTAAGGGAGCGGCTGCGTTTTCAAAGAAAAAAAGATATAAGAAAAAGGCCAGCCAAAGAATAGACAATACCAAGGTAATCGCAAAAAAAATTCTTTTAGCTTTCATACCTAAAAAAAAGGGTTTTAGGATATAAAAGAGTAATGCTTGCCCTTTAGGGCTAGTGCGATACAACCTGCTTTTGGTGCAAAGCATCTTTCAATAATGCGTTCAAAGCAATCTTTTTTTCTTCGGCCTCTAGTTGGCTATTGGTTGAACAAGTAGCTGGTTTTTTGGACCCCAAAAAATCACATAGCTCTGGACCCACACTAATATCATGAGAGCCAAATTGCCTGGCCAGAGAAATGATTTCGTTTTTTTCCATTCCAAGCAATGGTCGAACAATGGGAAAAGTAGTGGCTTGTGCAACCGTAGCAAGATTGGATAGGGTTTGACTGGAAACTTGCCCCAAGTTTTCCCCTGTCACCACAAAGTCACACTGGTTTTCCAATGCAATTTTTTCCGCTAAGCGAAAAAAAACGCGTTTCAAAAAAACAAAATAATAGTGGTTATT